>NZ_RYDJ01000125.1:0-1340 GCF_003970355.1 Flavobacterium bomense
AAAAGATGCTGCTGAAAAAGAAACAATTTCTTATTCAGCGCCTGGTATGCGATTAAAATTGAATGTTGCTTTTTTTCAAAATAAAATTTTTAACGCTCCAACAGGTACACTATCCGTTCAAAATGTTTTTGATAAATATTTCAGAGGTTTGTATTTCAAAGTAGAACAATCAGGTGCTGACAAAGGAAGTTTAGCCGTGATTAATTTTAAAAAAGGAACCATAACAATCAAATATAAAGAAGATTCATCTACAACCCCAGTCACTAGAGTCGAAAAAACCTTAATTCTTAATATGTCAGGGGCCACTGCGAGTTTGCTAGAACAAAGCAATCCAAATACTGATTATACTTCAATTACAGGCAATCCAAATAGAGATCTTGGTGATCAAAAATTGTATTTAAAAGGAGGCGAAGGATCATTAGCGGTTTTAGAGCTATTTGAAAAAAAGGATTTGATAGGATATGATGCAAACGGAAACCTAACAGGTCCAAACAATGTTTCGGATGAATTGGATAAAATGAGAAAAGAAGGATGGTTGATTAATGATGCCAATCTTATTTTTCATATTGATGCTAAAACAATGAAAGATAGCTACGAGCCAGACCGAATATACTTGTATGATTATACCAACAACACTACTATTTTGGATTATTATTTAGGTGCATCAACCGCAAATAAAAACACCTCTAAATATCTATTTGGTGGATATTTAACTAAAAATGGAACATTAAAAAGAGGGGTTTCTTATAAAATGAATATTACGAATCACATTAGAAACCTTGTAAAAAATTCTGAAGCAAAAAATGTTAAGCTAGGCGTTGTCGTAACCGAAGATATGAATTTTGCAGAGTTCAAAATGTTGAAGACAGGAAATGCTTTTATTTCAAAAGCCCCCAAAGCAAGTGTTATGAATCCACTAGGAACAATCCTTTACGGTAGTAACTTTCCCGATACTGATGCAAATTACAGCAAAAGATTACAACTAGAAATTTATTATACAAAACCTAAATAAACCAAAACTATGTGTGGCATTGTTGGATACATTGGCTACAGAGAAGCTTATCCTATTGTGATAAAAGGATTAAAAAGATTGGAATATCGAGGTTATGATAGTGCTGGCGTTATGTTATATGACGGAGACAATATAAAACTTTCTAAAACAAAAGGCAAAGTTGTTGATCTTGAAGCAAAAGCAGCAAACGAAATTTCCACAAATGGAACTATTGGTATTGGTCATACTCGTTGGGCAACACACGGAGTTCCAAATGATGTGAATTCTCATCCTCATGTTTCTAATTCAGGAGATTTAGTAATTATTCATAACGGAATTATCGAAAATT
>NZ_RYDJ01000126.1:0-370 GCF_003970355.1 Flavobacterium bomense
AATTATCCAATGGGTTTTTTGCATTCGAAATTCGGATAACAGCAATGAATTGTTGGTCCGCAATAACCAAGGCTAGGGGTGCCTTCCTTTCATATTTTGCAATAGCTAAACCCATTTTAAATCCATTTCCAGACATAGCAATAAATTGCTCCGAAGAAATGTTTGAAGCAATTAGGGATGTTCCAATAGCCCACCAAGTTAGTGATCCTTCAGCTAAAAAGTAATCATGAGAAGCAGTATGAGAAGCAGTTTGTTTTCGTTTGTATATCCAATAGCCATAGCCAGATACTATAAAAAAGTAAACAAGAAAGACTAAGTAGTCTGCAGTTTGTAATGTATTCATAATTTTTTGTTTTGTTGGTTTTTAATT
>NZ_RYDJ01000126.1:380-1340 GCF_003970355.1 Flavobacterium bomense
TTTATACTAATAAATTCTCTTACAGCTTATTTTGATCTAACTTTTTGTTCCCATTTCCAAGCACTTTCCATTGCCTCATCTAAAGAGGATTCTGTTTTCCATCCCAGCACTTCATTTGCTTTGTTAGTACTTGCATAAGCCATTGTTACATCGCCTTCTCTTCTGTCAACAATTTTGTAAGGAAAAAGCTTCGTGCTTACTTTTTCAAAACTTGCAATTACTTCTAAAACCGAACTTCCAACTCCCGTTCCAAGGTTAAAAATTTCAATTTTTTCTTCATTTTTATTTTCCAATAATCTTTGTAAAGCCACTACATGAGCTTTTGCTAAATCGACAACGTGAATGTAATCGCGAATGCAAGTACCATCTACTGTTGGGTAATCGTTTCCGTACACCATCAATTCTTTACGCAACCCAACACCTGTTTGAGTTATGAATGGCACCAAATTTTGCGGAACTCCAATGGGCAATTCACCAATTTCAGCAGAAGGATGTGACCCAATTGGATTAAAATAGCGAAGCAATATAGCATTAATATTGCTAACTTTAGAAACATCTGTAATGATTTCTTCTCCTATTTGTTTTGTGTTTCCGTAGGGAGACATTGCTGGTTTGATTGGTGCATTTTCGTCAATTGGCATGACATCGGCCTGACCGTAAACCGTACAAGAGGAACTAAAAATAAATTGAGCCTTCTCTTTTTTCTCTAATTCTTGAAGTATATAAACCAAAGATGAGATGTTATTTTCATAATACAAGAGTGGGTTAGTAACGCTTTCGCCAACCGCTTTTGAAGCAGCAAAATGAATCACACCACTAATATCCTGATGCCTTAGAAAAAAATCTTGAACAGAAATTTTTTCTCTTAAATCTAATTTTTCGAAAATGGGTTCTTTACCTGTAATGGAGACAATACCCTTTAAAACCGATACAGAAGAGTTAGAAAGATTATCAATTATA
>NZ_RYDJ01000127.1:0-1337 GCF_003970355.1 Flavobacterium bomense
TAAGCAATTAAAATTTTAGTAAACAAATTTAATAAAAAATGTATCGGTAATTCATAAAATAATTACAATTTTGAGCCAAAATTTAAATATATGAATTCGAAACAATTGAAATGGTTTTACCTGATAGCTTTAGCGTTGGTTTGGGGGAGTTCATTTATCTTGATTAAGAGAGGTTTGGTTGGGTTGCCTCCAATGAAATTAGGTTCGTTACGCATTATTTTTGCAGCCATTTTTCTACTGATAATTGGCTTTAAAAGCGTGTCAAAAATTCCGCTTCATCAATGGAAATATATTGCTTTGACGGCAACTTTAGGGACATTTATTCCAGCGTTTCTTTTTTCGATTGCACAAACTCAAATCGACAGTTCTGTGAGTGCTATTCTGAATTCGCTTACACCATTAAACACCATGATTTTGGGAGGTTTGGCTTTTGGTTTGAGCTTTAAACGGACTCAAGTTTTTGGTGTCATCATTGGATTAATAGGAACATTTTTGTTAATAATAAATGGAGCCATCCATCATCCAGAGCAAAATTATTATTATGCCATTTTAATTATAATTGCTTCGATTTGTTATGCTATCAATGTCAATTTAATCAAGAAATATTTATCCGATTTGAGTCCGTTGAGCATTACCACTGGAAATTTTTTGGTTTTGTTGTTTCCTGCTTTGATTGTCTTGTTTTTCTCTGGTTTTTTTGATGTAATTACTGTTGAAAGTGTTCAGCATTCGGTGTTGTACATAGTAATTTTAGGAGTTGTTGGAACAGGAATTGCGAATATCATTTTCTTTAAAACCATACAGATTTCGTCACCAGTTTTTGCCACTTCGGTAACCTATTTAATTCCAGTAGTTGCTTTTTCTTGGGGGTTATTAGATAACGAAATGCTTACTCCAGTTCAGTTTTTGGGTGCTTTTATTATTTTGATAGGGGTTTATTTGTCGGCTAAAAAGTAGAAGGCAGATTTCAGATTAAGAATGTTAAACATCTATGTATAAAAAAAACGAAAACGCTTTGATAGTTTCTTGGCGTTTTCGTTTTTTTGTAACTGCTAACTTTCATCTATTGAAAATCAGCATCAGAAACACCTTCGTTGATTTTTACTTCAGACATTTTTATATCCAATTCTAAGCCTGCATTTTGGATGATATTAAAAGGAATTTTTACTCCTTTTACTTCTCTATAATCGCCAAAGTTAGTAGTTTGTGTCATCTTGTTTGCGCCTTGTTCTACGGTTTTGGATTCGGCAACTTTGAGTCCTGATTTTACGTCGTAATACAAAGTGGTGTTGCCATTTTTAATTACATAAGCATCATTTCCGCTGATGGTTTCTATT
>NZ_RYDJ01000128.1:0-1329 GCF_003970355.1 Flavobacterium bomense
GAAGGATGAAAACAATTGCTCCCTATACAAACTGGATCCGCTCGTTTTCGTGTACTGAGGGAAATGAGTTCATCCCTAAAATTGCACGAGAATTTGGAATTAAAACATTAGTTGGAGCTTGGTTAGGCGATGATCCTGAAGTCAACGAAAGGGAAATTGAAGGTTTAATACAACTCGCAAACGAAGGTTATGTTGACATTGCAGCTGTAGGAAATGAGGTGATGTATCGCAAAGATCTAACCGAAGATGAACTTTTAGATTTCATTGATAGAGTAAGAAAATCAATTCCTAATTCAATTCCTATTGGATATGTAGATGCTTATTATGAATTTTCGCATCGACCAAATATTACCGCAGTTTGCGATGTGATTTTAACGAATTGTTATCCATATTGGGAGGGTTGCCCAATAGAATATTCCTTTCATCACATGATTAGTATGTTTGAATCGGCAAAATATGCAGGTCAAAATAAACGAATTATTATTACCGAAACTGGCTGGCCAAGTCAAGGCGGTTTTCTAAAAGGAGCTTATGCATCTAATGAAAATGCAATGAAATATTTTATCGATTCACAAAATTGGTCCAAACAAAATGAGATAGAGATGTTTTATTTTTCCTCTTTTGATGAATCTTGGAAAGTAGGCCCAGAGGGTGAAGTTGGAGCCTATTGGGGAGTTTGGGATAAAAATGAAAATGTAAAATTTGGAGATAAATAAAAAATAATCATGTCATATAAAGAAGAGCGTTATTTTTCAATTGAAGCATATAAAAAGATAATTGCACTTCAAAAAAATGTTGCTGAAATTCAAATTCCTGAAATTTCACCCCAAGATTTATCACAATTATGGGGAGAAACTTTAGAAAATGGAATACACGGAATTTCCTTCAGCGCATATGAAGAGGGGCAAAAACCCGGTGATATTATTACAGAAGAGCAAGTTCGTCGAAGGATGAAAATAATTGCCCCATATACAAAATGGGTTCGATCTTTTTCGTGTACCGAAGGAAACGAATTTATCCCTGTAATTGCCCATGAATTTGGGATTAAAACATTAGTTGGCGCTTGGCTGGGAGATAATTCTCAAGTCAACGAAGCTGAAATAGAAGGACTTATAAAATTGGCTAACGAGGGTTATGTCGATATAGCTGCTGTTGGTAACGAGGTCATGTTTCGAAAGGATATGACCGAAGACGAATTATTGGAATTTATCAACAGAGTGAAAAAAGCAATACCCAGTTCTATCCCTGTGGGCTATGTAGATAATTATTATGAGTTTTCATTTCGATCTAGAATTACAGATGTTTGCGATGTGATTTTAGCAAATTGTT
>NZ_RYDJ01000129.1:0-736 GCF_003970355.1 Flavobacterium bomense
TTAAACTTTTGGGCTATTCAAAAGAAGAATTTCTTGAAAAAGCAATTTGGGAAATTGGATTTCTCAAAGACATCATTGCCAATAAAGAAAACTTTACTGAATTACAGAAAAAAAGCATCATTCGATATGAAAACTTGCCACTAGAATCTGCTAAGGGAAAAAAGATTTATGTAGAGTTCATTAGTAATCAATATAAAGTAGATAATCATAAAGTAATTCAGTGTTTTATTCGTGATATCACAGAGAAAAAACTGGCAGAAGATATCCTCAATAAAAACAATACAATTTTATAATTTATACACCAGTACCCCAAAAATAATATTTCAAAAAATAGTATCTGTTTATGAAAAATAAAGCAACCCCATCAGAAGCAGACATCCTTCGTCAAGAAGCCGAAGAACAACTTAAAAACAAGTCGATAAAAAAAGTTAAACCTATTTCTGATATCGAAATTCTTAAACTTATTCACGAACTTGAAGTACACCAGATCGAACTCGAAATGCAGCACGATGAACTGCTTTTGGCAAAAAACAAAGCAGTTGCTGCTGCCGAAAAATACACAAATTTATATGATTTTGCTCCCTCTGGATATTTCACACTTTCGAAAGATGCAGAAATTAAGGAACTCAATTTCAAATGTGCAAATTTGTTGGGAAAAGAACGTTCGCTATTATTAAACAAACGTTTTGCCCTTTTTGTGTCTGACCAAACTAGACCAATATTCAATATATTTCTC
>NZ_RYDJ01000129.1:746-1329 GCF_003970355.1 Flavobacterium bomense
CAATCTTGTGAGATATCGTTGACTAATCTCTCTTTTTATGTAAATCTTTCAGGAATCAGTAGCGAAGATGGAGAACAATGTTTGGTTACTATGCAAGACATTAGCCAACTCAAAAAAGCAGAAATTGAAATAAAAATTAGTGAAGAAAAATACCGTACTCTTTTTGAATCGAACAGAGATAGTATCACCATATTTAGACTAGATTCTGATGGTAATCCAGGTAAATTCATTGAAACAAATAAAGCTACAACTGAAATTTTTGGTTATTCTAAAGCGGAGTTTTTAACTCAGAGTATTAAAGATATTGAAATTGTAACCGATAAAAGAATTGAAACTTACAAGTTTAAAGAAAAAATAAATTTTGAAACAATTATCAAAGACAAAGAAGGAAACCAGAGAAATGTTGAGATAGAAGCCACTTTAATTAGCTATCTTGATGAACCTGCGGTAATGTATATTATACGAGACATTACAGAGCGTAAACTATCTGAAGATAAAATTAGAAAAGTACAAGAGAATTTGGCTACCATCCTTGAATCTATACCTGATATTTTATTTGAAGTTGGGATTGACGGAAAGATAT
>NZ_RYDJ01000012.1:0-109790 GCF_003970355.1 Flavobacterium bomense
AAAAATGACTCTTAAAATACAGATTTACAATAATTTCAAAGAACTTGTTTTATTTTTTAGTGGACACTAGTGAAATCAGAACTAAAAAAAAGTGGAGCCCAATTCTAGTAAACTAGTGCACTTAAAACCAAAAGAATACCAATACACAAATGCAGATGACTTTTTAATTGATTATTCTTAATAAATTGATAAATTCAGAATTAATGACAACCACTATAGTTTTTATCTATTAAAAATTAATTTAGGAAAAGTAATTTGTATGTAACTTTGCTTTAAAGAAAATAAAAAACAAATCATACTATGGAAAATAACACAAACCCGAGCTCCACATCTTACGATGTCAACGGAGAAAACAAATGTCCATTTAATCATGGTGCGAGTGCTGGTACTCCTGCAAAGCATGGTGCTGGTTCAGCTTCCTCAAATCGAGACTGGTGGCCAAATCAGTTAAAATTAAACATTTTACGCCAACACTCTGAACTGTCAAACCCAATGGGGGATTCGTTCAATTATGCGGAAGAGTTCAAGTCTTTAGATTATGCTGCCTTAAAGCAAGATATTATGGATTTATTGAATACTTCACAAGATTGGTGGCCGGCAGATTATGGTTTTTACGGAGGATTCTTTATTAGAATGGCATGGCATAGTGCAGGAACTTATCGTATTGCTGATGGACGCGGTGGTTCTGGAGCTGGTACACAACGATTTGCACCACTAAACAGTTGGCCTGATAATGCGAATCTAGACAAGGCTCGTTTGTTACTATGGCCCATCAAACAAAAATATGGCAGAAAAATTTCTTGGGCTGATTTATTAATTTTAAGTGGTAACTGTGCATTTGAATCCGCAGGATTTAAAACTTTCGGTTTTGCTGGAGGTCGTGAGGATGTTTGGGAACCAAATGAAGATATTTATTGGGGTTCAGAACGGGAATGGTTAGGTGACAATCGTTACAATGAAGAACGCGAATTAGAACAACCGCTAGCCGCAGTTCAAATGGGATTAATCTATGTAAATCCAGAAGGGCCTAATGGAAATCCAGATCCAGTATTGGCCGCTCATGATATTCGTGAAACGTTTGCTCGTATGGCAATGAATGATGAAGAAACCGTAGCGTTAAGTGCCGGTGGACATACATTAGGTAAAACCCACGGTGCTGCAGATCCAAATAAATATGTAGGACGAGAACCGGCTTCAGCCCCTATTGAGGAGCAAAGTAAAGGCTGGAAAAACAGCTTCGGTACCGGAAATGCAGGGGATACAATAACCAGCGGTCTTGAAGGAGCATGGACAACAACACCTGCAAAATGGAGTAATAACTATTTTGAAAATCTCTTTGGATACGAATGGGAATTGACCAAAAGTCCAGCTGGTGCCCATCAGTGGAAACCAAAAGGGGATGCAGGCGCTGGCACGGTGCCAGATGCTCATGATCCTTCCAAAAGTCATCAACCGTTTATGCTGACTACAGATCTTTCATTACGTTTTGATCCTGCTTATGAAAAAATATCAAGACGCTTTCTAGAAAATCCGGCAGAATTTAATGATGTATTTGCCAGAGCATGGTTCAAGCTTACTCACCGAGATATGGGACCAAAAGTACGTTATCTGGGACCAGAAGTTCCTGCTGAAGAACTAATTTGGCAAGATCCAATTCCTGCGGTTACACATCCATTGGTTAATGATCAAGATATAGTTAACCTTAAAACTATTATTCTTGCTTCAGGATTGTCTGTTTCAGAATTAGTTTCAACTGCGTGGGCATCTGCCTCTACTTTCCGTGGTTCTGACAAACGTGGGGGAGCTAATGGGGGTCGCATTCGTCTTGCTCCACAAAAAGACTGGAAAGTGAACAACCCAGCACAACTGGAAAAAGTGCTTAACAAACTTGAGAATATCAAAAAAGAGTTCAATAGTGCTCAATCTGATAGTAAACAAGTTTCAATTGCTGATTTAATTGTTTTAGGTGGTAGTGCAGCGATAGAGAAAGCGACATCAATAGCAGGTCAAACTATCTCAGTACCATTTACACCTGGACGTACAGATGCATCACAAGAACAAACAGATATAGAATCATTTGACGTTCTTGAGCCTCAAGCAGATGGTTTCCGTAACTATGTTAAAACAAAATATACGATATCAGCAGAAGAAATGCTGATTGACAAAGCGCAATTATTGACCTTAACAGCTCCAGAAATGACTGTTCTTGTAGGCGGTATGCGTGCATTAAATTCAAACTTCGATCAGTCTCAAAATGGTGTTTTCACGAAACATCCAGAAACCCTTACAAACGATTTCTTTGTAAACCTACTTGATTTAGGTACCACCTGGAAAGCAGTTTCTGAGTCAGATGACGCATTCGTAGGAAGTGATCGTACAACAGGCGGATTGAAGTGGATAGGAACTCGTGTAGATCTTATTTTTGGTTCTAATACGGAACTAAGAGCCATAGCTGAAGTTTACGGCTATAAAAACGGTCAAGAAAAATTTGTAAAGGACTTTGTAGCAGCATGGACTAAGGTGATGAACCTAGACCGTTTTGACTTACTTTAATTTAGATTTTATAATTTGTTTAAAAAGGTGGTCTGGCAACAGACCATCTTTTTTTATTTGTAATTGGATTTACAAGTTCATTCATTCTTCATCAAAGCTTTATCCACAGACCAAAATCCACTCCCTTTTATTAGTAAATAAAAACTACCTAAAAGCATTGCCCAATCAGTTCTGCTACCATGAAGCAGTTCCCAAAATCCGTTTTCTAAATAAACATCTGATTTTGTTGTTGCAAATGCTACTAGCATAACTATAAGTAAAGGAATACTTGCTAAGCGCGAACACAACCCAATTAAAAGTAAGACGCCACAAATAATTTCAAATGCACCAACAAAACTTCCTAATAAATCAGGTGAAGGCAAACCTATTTTTTCAAATCTCCCAGCTCCGCGAATTGCTGGAAACAAAAACTTTTGAATACCTTCCGATAAAAACACTGCTCCTACTATGAAACGAATGATTATTGTGGTTTTTGAATTGTCTGTATTAATGATTTTTTCTAACATATTATTTTCTTATTGGTGATTCTGTTTGTGGGTGTCTTGATCGTAAAAAAAGGTGCGTTTTCCATTGCATGACATCGGTTACAGTTGATTGTTATATTCTCAAATTCTTTATTAAAGATCAAGGTGTCCTTACTTTGAATACTTTTTTTCATTTCGGGTAAAATAACCGTCAAAAAATGGTCGGCTGATGCTGCTCTTTTGGGACTCCGCTCAAGTCCATTTTTTATGGTGGTGTACTGTCATCTACTTTTATAACTCCGGAAGTATACGCACTCTTCCTAACTTCTCCTGCTGTTGTTCAATAAGCAATTTTTGGTGATTATAGCTTTTTTTCCATTCTGTAGTCTTCCATTTTATACCCGTGCTTTAGTTCAATATCCTCTTCGGAAACAATTTCAAACCCTATTTTTTTATAAAAAGACAATGCGTTGTTGAATTTATTTACGTTCAAAGAGACCGCAACCGAATTATTTTCTCTAGCCAAATTTTCAATTGTATCAATCAATAGCTTCCCTGCTCCTTTTCCTTGTGCTTCTGGAAGCAAATAAATCTTGTGCAGCCGCGTTAGGTTTTGCGCTAAATAATTATGTGAATAAGAGGCAAAACCAAGGCAAAATTCATCCTGATGTACCAAAAGAAAACGATGTCCTTTTTGGATCAAATTTTCAAGTAATGCGTGTTCTGAATAAAAGAGTTCAAGCATATAGTCAATTTGTTCTTTTGACAATATGGCTCCATAAGTTTGAGGCCAAGTTTTATAGGCAATCTCCTGAATGGTTTTTAAATCTTTCGTAGTAGCTTCTGATATTGATATCATTCTGTTTTTTTGTAATTTAATTAAATCACATCCCCTTTTGGAATAAAAATATAAAATTTAGCCCCTACATTTGGCTTCCCTTTTACTTGTATAAAACCATTGTGGTTGTCTACAATTCTACTGCAAATAGCCAATCCCAACCCGGTTCCTGAATATTTAGAATCAGTTTCCAAACGCTTGAACAAAAGAAATATTTTTTCGGCATATTCCTGTTTAAAACCTATTCCGTTATCAGTAACAACAATCTTATAATACTCGTCTTTATTGCTTATTTTATACTCCCGGACTTCTTTATCCGTAATGTTTTTAGAAGTGATACTTATTTCAGGAGCTGTATCTTCCTTGCTGTATTTAAGTGAATTGGAAATCAAATTAATAAAGAGCTGTTTAATTTGAAAAGGTATTGCAGTAATGGTTGGTAATTTACCTATTTGAATTTCGGCTTTTTTCTCTTCAATATTTGATGATAAATCCTGGAGTATTTCGCCCAAAACTACATTCAAATCCGTTGTTACAAAAACTTTATCGCCTTTTATAGTTCTGGAATAATTGACTAAATCAATTAATAACGTTTGCATTCTGTTAGCTGCCACTCGTACTTTAGAAAAATATTCCTTCCCTTGTCGTGAAATCAAGTCCAATTCTTTTTCTTCCAGTCTGGAAATGAACATTTGAATCTTACGAAGCGGTTCTTGCAAATCATGGCTTACAATGTCATTAAAAGCTTCCAGTTCTGTATTAATATATTTTAGTTCTTTGTTACTTTCTTCTAATTCAAGTGTTTTTTTATATTGATTAGTGATATCATAATTTACCCCAATTTTTATTAAATCTCCTTTTCCATTAGTAGTAAAACTTCCAACACCCATAATATATTTGATATCGCCGCTTGGTGTTAAAAACCGAAATATCATGGAAGTCGACTGGTGATTTATCAAAGAATCCAGGTGTACTTTAGTTACATATTCTAAATCATCGGGATGTATGTACGGAATCGAATTTTCAATATTAGGTTCGAAAGCTTTAGGCTCAACTCCCATTAAACGGAATAAATTATCTGAAAAAGTATACTTTTTTGTTTCTATATTAACCATCCAATGTCCAAAACCTGCTGTTTTTTCTGCAGCGTTGTAGGATTCGTTTAGTAAATTTAATGCGTCATTTGCTTTTTTGAGTTCGTCAATATCAACATTCATTTTTTGAAAGGAAAGCAATAAAATCAAAAGCGAGAGGATGACTAATAAAAAAGCCGTAATTAAGGAGTCCTGCAATTCAAATTGATGGTTGTCATTTTGAAATTTTGTTTTTCTACTTTCCGAAAATATAATTTCGGTCACAAAGGATTTCATTTCTTCAGTGACTTTACTACTTTCGAGTAACTTTGCATTTAAATCAATCGGGCCGGAATTTTTACTTTTAGCAATAATGTAGGTTTGTCTGAATAACTTAAAGCGGTAATCGATGATTTTTTCGAGCTGTTCAATATCTTTATTTCTCAAAGCGTTATTAGCGGTCAACTCTTTTAACTTTTTGATGCTTTCTTCTATTTTTCCTCTGCTCAAAAACCGATTTTCAATATAGCTGTCCTCTTTTGTTATGATGAAACTCCGCAAACTCGTTTCGTAAATACTGATAATAGACAAAAGTTTCTCTAATTCGATTTGGGTTTCATTTGAATTTGCAATTAATTCAACTGTTGAATCCAGTTTTTCCATTTGAGAATAAAACATCGATGCAATATAACAAACCACAACGATTGCGATGGTCAAAGCTATTTTAAATACTTGAGAATTTTTATAGATTGTTAAAATTTTCATTTATTCTTTTTTATATGCTAAAGAAAAAAGTTTCTATGTTTAGTCCTGAAGAATGAAATTGCCAATTCATGTGTACTACTTCCTTGATTACTTTTTTCAACATTATAAAGTCATTTGGCTTTTTAATATAAATATTGGCTCCTTTAATAAAAGTATCTTCAATATCTTTCTCTGAGGAAGAAGTAGAATATATCGCAATTGAAACCTCTTTAAATCGGCTGTTGGCTCTAATCTCATTCAAACAATCCAGTCCTGTTTTTCCGGGCATATTCAAATCCAAGAATAAAACATGAGGCAACTTACTTAATGGATTTTCTAAATAATCCATCAGATCTTTACCATCTTTAAACAGCGTTAAATCATTGTTCATTTTGAGTTCTTGCAAAGCTTCACTAAAAAAAGTGCGATCATCTTCGTCATCATCAGCCAGAAGAATATGCATTGAATCTTGGTGTGCAATCATAAAATAGGGAATTATTTTTTAAATTTTATTTATTCTTTGTTTGATAATTTCCTTCTTTTACCTACAATTCTTTTAAACAAGGAAGGAGTTAATCCGGTTACTTTTTTAAATTGCGTAGACAAATAGGCTACACTGCTATAGTTTAACTCATACGAAATCTCCGTTAAAGTCAGTTTCTCTTCAATTATTAATTTTTTTGCTCTTTCAATCTTTTGAATAATAATGAAATTCTCAATAGAGGTATGGGTATATTCTGAAAAAACATTAGTGATATACCCATATCTGAAGTTCAGTTTGTCTGCTAAATATTGAGATATCGTTACGTCCGGAAATTTATCTTTATCGTACACTATTTCTATAATAGCATCTTTAATTTTTTGGATTAATTGTGCTTTTGGATTATTGATAATTTGAATCCCATATTTTTTTAAAACATCCTGAAGTGCGTTCAAACTCTCTTCTGAAATAGCATCCACAATTTCAATTTGCCCTAAGTCTAAAAGTTGATAATTAATCTCTAATTTTTCTAATTGCTCTTGCAATATAGCCCTGCAAGCTATGTTTCCATCATAATTAAAATTGAGCTTCATAGCAATAGATAATTGTTAGAATTAAATTTAAAAACATAAATATAAATCAAAAAATATAAATTTACAGCAAAAAAAAATAGTTTAGAATTAAAACAGCATTCTTTAAAAAGAAATAAAACACAAATTACTGATTACTAGTATAATTACGCGAATATAAATTTATTTAAAATAAAAACACAAACACAGAAAATAGATTTTATCCATGAATTGTTTCTTTATTTCCATAATTTGTTATAACATTCTCCTCAAATTCCAGCCATTCTCTCCATCGTTTTTCAACATCGATTCCTACCCCATATTTACGTGCATAGGTTATAAAAGTGGTATAATGTCCTGCTTCGCTTTCCATTAAATTCCTATAAAAAATAGCTAATTCTTCATCGTTGATATTCTCTGAAAGCACCTTGAAACGCTCACAGCTTCTGGCCTCTATCATAGCTGAAAACAATAACCGTTCCACTAAAGCAGAAATCCTGTTTCCGGTAGCGTTTTTTTTCATGTACAGATACAGTTCATTGACATAATCATCCTTACGCTCGCGTCCCAGCTTTAGGCCGCGTTTAATGATAATATCATGTACTTGCTCAAAATGATCAAGTTCTTCTTTGGCCAAAGCCAATAAATCCTTCACTAGATCCTGATGCTCGGAGTTATTGGTGATTATTGTGATCGCATTTGTGGCTGCTTTCTGTTCGCACCAAGCGTGATCTGTGAGGATTTCCTCGATATTTTTTTCTACAATATTGACCCATCTGGGATCTGTTGGTAATTTTAATCGTAGTACGGACATTTTTTTAGTCTTAAAGTTAGAAAGTCATAAAGTCATAAAGTCATAAAGTCGAAAGCCAAAAACTAAGACAGAATATTAAATTCTAATCAAAGACTTTCGACTTTCGACTTTAAAACCTTTAAGACGTATTTTTTAGTATACGAAGATAGCTCTTTCGCTCATCATTTCGTTTACTTTATTGGCTACTTCTTCGATAATATCTTCATCCGTATGGTTCATTAATACCCGGTCTATTAATGCCACAATGGTTTCCATATCTTCCTCAACCAGACCACGAGTGGTAATAGCTGGAGTTCCTACACGAATACCTGAGGTTACAAATGGTGATTTATCATCAAAAGGTACCATGTTTTTATTCACAGTAATTTCTGCTTTTACCAATGCATTTTCAGCATCTTTTCCAGAAATATTTTTATTTCTTAAATCAATTAGCATCATGTGATTGTCCGTGCCGCCAGAAATGATTTCGTACCCTCTTTTTACAAAAGCATCTGCCATTGCATTTGCGTTTTTTTGCAATTGTAACGCATAGGTAAAAAATTCATCTTTCAAAGCTTCGCCAAACGCGACTGCTTTTGCAGCAATAATATGCATTAACGGACCACCTTGATTTCCTGGGAAAACGGCCAAGTCTAATAAGGAAGACATCATTCTGATTTCTCCTTTTGGAGTGGTTAAACCAAATGGATTTTCGAAATCTTTACCCATCAAAATTAATCCTCCACGAGGGCCACGCAATGTTTTGTGAGTTGTAGTAGTTACAATATGGCAATGGGGCAATGGATCATTCATCAAGCCTTTGGCGATAAGCCCGGCAGGGTGAGAAATATCTGCTAATAAAATAGCGCCAACACTATCAGCAATTACTCTGAATCGCTCAAAATCCATATCACGAGAATAAGCCGAAGCGCCTGCGATGATTAGTTTTGGTTGCTCTTTAGTGGCTATTTCTTGAATTTTATCGTAATTTAACCGTCCAGTTTCTTTGTCTACACCATAAAAAGACGGAGTATACAAACGTCCAGAGAAGTTTACAGGAGAACCATGCGTTAAGTGCCCACCATGAGACAAGTCAAAACCTAAAATTTTATCTCCTGGTTTGATACAAGCGTGGTAAACCGCTGTATTGGCTTGAGAACCAGAATGTGGCTGTACATTTGCATATGCAGCACCAAATAATTCTTTAGCTCGATCAATAGCAATTTGTTCCACAACATCAACTACTTCACAACCGCCGTAGTATCTTTTGCCAGGATACCCTTCAGCATATTTGTTAGTTAAAACAGACCCAGCTGCTTCCATTACTTCATCACTTACGAAGTTTTCCGAAGCGATAAGTTCTAATCCGTGAATTTGTCTTTCTTGTTCTTCCAGAATAAGGTCGAAAATTTGTTCGTCGCGTTGCATTTCTTTGATTTTCGTTAATTTTGATGCAAAAATACAAAAAAACGTTTGGTTAATAGTTAGATTATAATATATTTGATGAGTAATTTTTTAACAAAATAATTAACAAAATATGCCGATAACAGCTAACGATACCAATAGAAAGTCCTGGCTAGAAGTACCATTCAATAGTGATTTTCCCATTCAAAATATTCCTTTTGGTGTTTTTTTAACCAAAGAAAACATCGTAACAGTTGGAACTAGAATTGGAGATTTCGCAATCGATTTGGGTGCTTTACAACAATTAAATTATTTTGAAGGTATAGAACTGACCGATGATATGTTCATGCAGGACACTTTAAATGATTTTATTTCAGACGGCCAAAAAACCTGGCGTTTGGTTCGAAACCGAATTGCTGAAATTTTTGACGAAAAAAATCTGAAATTACAAGATAATACCAAAGACAGAGATATAATCATCTTTGAAATGGAAGATATAGAAATGCAGTTACCCGTATTAATTGGCGATTATACGGATTTTTATTCAAGCAAGGAACACGCTACAAATGTAGGAAAAATGTTTCGCGATCCTGAAAACGCATTATTGCCCAACTGGCTTCACATTCCTGTAGGATATCATGGGCGAAGTTCTACCATTATTCCTTCCGGAATTCCTGTACACAGACCTATGGGACAAACCTTACCTAATGGTGAAACCACACCTGTTTTTGGGCCTTCCCGTTCTGTTGATTTTGAACTGGAAACCGCTTTTATCACTACGGATGTCAATATCATGGGAGAAAATATTGCAGTATCCGAAGCCGAAGATTATATTTTCGGAATGGTTTTATTGAATGACTGGAGTGCTCGCGATATTCAAAAATGGGAATACGTGCCGCTAGGCCCCTTCTTAGCAAAAAACTTTGCCACTTCTATTTCACCCTGGATTGTTACTATGGATGCTTTGGATCCCTTTAGAACAAGAGGACCCAAACAAGAACCGACGCCACTTCCCTATTTGCAACAAAAAGGAAAACATTCTTTTGACATTAATTTAGAAGTAGCCATACAACCTGAAAAATCAGAAGCAACTGTGATTTCACGTTCGAATTTCAAATATATGTATTGGACCATGAGCCAGCAATTAGCACACCATACCTCTAATGGTTGCCGTGTAAATTCTGGCGATATGATGGGCTCTGGCACCATTTCAGGCCCTACACCGGACAGTTACGGTTCCATGTTAGAATTATCATGGGGCGGGAAAAATCCTATAAAACTAAAGGATGGAACTGAACGTAAATTCATCAATGATAATGATACTGTTATTATGAAAGGATATTGTCTAAACGGACAAGTACGCATTGGCTTTGGTGAAGTTTCCAGCAAACTGCTCCCTCCTTTTGTTCGCAAATAAAAAATAAAATACTCCTTCAAAAACCTAACAATTGTACTCTTTTTGTTGGGTTTTTTTATGGCTTTTTTTAAGCATTAAACTAAAAACAAAAAAAAATCCACTTAAAATAAACTGCCGGAACAACACCATTATTTAATACTAAACCACAGGGAAAAAATCACCTTTTTATTCTCCTTTTTTGTACTACTCTCCTCATGTGGCGTAAAGCAAACCCAAAACTTGTTAAGCTCCGGAAATTACGATCAGACAATTGATAATTCGAATTTGAATATCAATAAAGACAAAAAAAGCAAGCAGGAATATGTTTATTTGCTGGATGAGGCTGAATTTAAAGGTTTTGATTATGTTTCGGTTTTCACTAAAAACGAAACGAACATGATTATTCCGGTTCGTCTTCAAAATGATTTGTTGGACTTCTGCACATTGGGATTAAACGATAAATTGACTGTTTACCTCAGCAACAAACAAAAAGGAATTGGGTATGATTATGGAATGGCAATCCATTTTAGATAAATTTATATTTCGCCAGAGCAAATTAAAGAAAGATAATTTGTAAAAGAACGCATTATCAAAGACAGTGTCAAAAAACTGATTGATACTAATGGGAAAGAAGTTTTAGACGAAAAAGGAAAGTTGTTATGGTGGATAACCTCAAAACTATAAATGCCACTTACAAAGGAGACCGACTCGCCACTGATGATAATTATTCTTATTTTGACAGAAGTCCAATTCCTTTTCCTAGTAGCGAACAAATGGTTTATGACACTGGAGAAGATTTAAAATCTAAAATTAAAGAAATTATCAACCAAAACAAGTTTAGAAACTGATGTTTTAAAGACTTTACTATTCGATAAACGCCTTGATACTTATGCCTGTAAATGCGTTTTTCTTGGATTAAAAAAAACAACAATCTATTAAAACTTTGTTACAAAAGATAAAAGTAGCGTTGTGTTATAAAAATATGTGTACTTTTGTATCAATGAATACAATAAGTGTACATATAACTTCTTTGTCACGGAAAAACAGACCTTCTACTTCTCCCGAAGTACGGATGCTATCGATATAGTACCCAAAAGCTGTTTCGTATCTTTATTCATTTTATTTTTTTGTTTTGAAATTACCGCTATTTTTCACTGGATCAATCTATCCACAAATTAAAACTAAGGCATCATTAGTGCACTTTAATTCATTTTATTGTACTGCCCTGACCCGTTTTGAAAAAACAATAGATTTTAGAAAAAATGCACTTCAAAAAAGACCCCTAAATCATTTTATAACTCAAAAATCCAGCTTTTGACATGAACATTTCTATCATAACAACTCAGGAAGAACATTATAAATATTCGCAGGAAATATGCGAAACCATAGAATTATCCGCACTATTGAGAGGTACGGGAATTGCTAAAAGAACTCCTGAATACATCCAGAAAAAAATGGAAAACAAAGACGCCATTATCGCATTAGACAACGGGAAATTTGCCGGTTTTTGCTATATCGAAAGTTGGCAACACGGAAAATTTGTAGCACATTCCGGGTTGATTGTACATCCGGATTACAGAAATCTAGGCTTAGCAAAAAAAATTAAATCATTTGTTTTTGACTATTCGTTAAAAAAATATCCAGAGGCTAAAGTTTTTGGAATCACCACTGGTTTAGCGGTAATGAAAATCAATTCCGATTTGGGGTATAAACCTGTTCCTTTTTCAGAATTGACGAGCGATCAAAGTTTTTGGAAAGGATGTCAAACCTGTACCAATTATGAAATTCTAAAAAGTAAAGACAACAAAATGTGTTTATGCACCGGAATGCTTTATGACCCAAAAGAAAAGCCTAAAGATCCGCCTAAGCACCCCTTTAATGTCAAAATATCAAACCGATTAAAATCAATTAAAGAAGCGCTTTTCTTAAAAAAATAACCCCCTCCCCAGCCCTCCCCGAAGGGGAGGGAGCCAAAGAGAAAAATAAAATAATCATAACAAAAAATTCCCCTTTGCCAGTTTCGGCTCCCCCTCCTTCGGAGGGGCTGGGGGGAAGAAAAAACAATAATTATGAAAAAAGTTGTATTAGCTTATAGCGGAGGATTAGATACCTCATATTGCCTAAAATATTTAAAAAACGAAAAAGGATATGAAGTTCATACCGTTCTTATAAATACAGGCGGATTTGATGATGCCGAACTAGCCGCTATTGAAGCAAGAGCTTACGAATTAGGAAGTGCGCAGCATACAAATCTTACCATCGTTGATAAATATTATGACAAAGCCATTAAATATTTGATTTATGGAAATGTATTAAAAAATAATACCTATCCATTATCAGTAAGTGCCGAACGTGTTTTTCAAGCTATCGAAGCGATTAAATATGCAAAATCTGTTGGTGCCGAAGCAATTGCCCACGGAAGTACTGGTGCAGGAAATGATCAAATTCGTTTTGATTTAATTTTCCAAACCATCGCTCCCGAAATTGAAATCATAACTCCTATTAGAGATTTAAAATTATCAAGACAGGAAGAAGTGGATTATTTATCTAAAAATGGAGTTCATTATTCTTGGGAAAAAGCACAATATTCCATCAATAAAGGATTGTGGGGAACAAGCGTAGGCGGTAAAGAAACATTGACCTCAAATCAAACTTTACCAAGTGAAGCGTACCCTTCTCAATTGCAAAAAACGGGTGAAGAAAAAGTGACTCTACAATTTGAAAAAGGACAATTAGTAGGCATCAACGGAACATTGGATACCCCAACAAAAAACATCGTTACCTTAGAAAAACTAGCAAACGCTTACGCTATAGGTAGAGACACGCACGTAGGCGACACCATTATTGGAATTAAAGGAAGAGTTGGTTTTGAAGCCGCTGCACCTTTAATCATCATCAAAGCACACCATTTGTTAGAGAAACATACGCTAGGTAAATGGCAACAATACTGGAAAGAACAACTGGGAAACTGGTACGGAATGTTGTTTCATGAAGGACAATTCTTGGACCCTGTAATGAGAAACATCGAGGCTTTCCTAGAAGACACTCAAACGACTGTAAATGGAACGGTTATCGTTTCTCTAAAACCATATCACTTTACATTGGACGGAATTGAATCTGAAAATGATTTAATGAATACTACGTTTGGTCAATACGGTGAAATGAACAACGCTTGGACATCTGACGATGCCAAAGGATTTATCAAAATTCTGGGGAATGCCCAAAACATATTTTCATCTGTAAATAAACTGACCCATGATTAATTGAAATTCTGAATTAATCAATAAATATAAAATTTAACCACATAGAAACATAGAAAAAAGAACTTATATAGACCAATTTTTGGTTACACAAAGCTATATTTTACTCCAATAAGTGAAAAGCTTTATAAAATTAATAAAATCTATGTATCTATGTGGTTAAAAAATAATACAAATCGAATTACTCCAACAAGGATTAATTCTAGTACGTTTAAAAAATAAGATTATGATTAATATTGGAATAATTGGCGGTTCAGGTTACACTGCGGGGGAACTTATCAGAATATTAATGTTTCATCCCAATGCAACACTTGATTTTGTGTACAGCACGACAAACGCCGGAAAACCACTTCATGTCGCGCATCACGATTTGATGGGTGATATCGAAATGAATTTTACCGATACTGTAAATCCAAATGTGAATGTAGTTTTCTTGTGTTTAGGTCATGGTAAATCAAAATCGTTTTTAGAGAACAATCAATTTGCGAGTCATACCAAAATCATCGATTTGGGAAACGATTTCAGATTAACAAAAGACAAAGATTTCAACGGAAAATCTTTCATCTACGGTTTGCCAGAATTAAACAAAGCGAATATAAAAAATGCCCAATTTATCGCTAATCCAGGTTGTTTTGCAACAGCAATTCAATTAGCGTTATTGCCTTTGGCTAAAAACGAAATGCTTACGACTGATGTTCATATCAATGCCACAACCGGAAGTACAGGAGCTGGAGTTTCACCTTCGGAAACGACGCATTTTAGTTGGAGATCGAACAATATGTCACATTATAAAGCTTTTGAACACCAACATTTGGGCGAAATAAATCAAAGTGTCAACCAATTGCAGGCGGACTATAAAAACGAATTGATTTTTGTACCCAACAGAGGGGATTTTGCCAGAGGAATTTTCGCTACATTATACACAACAATTGAAGAAAATCTGGAAGATGTAGTTGCAAAATATGAGGCTTTTTACAAATACCAACCTTTTGTAACGGTTACCACCACTGGAATCAATATGAAACAAGTAGTTCAAACGAATAAATGTATTATTAGTTTGATGAAAAAAGGAAACCGGCTATTGATTACTTCAGTAATTGATAATTTAACAAAAGGAGCTTCAGGACAAGCCATTCAAAACATGAATTTAATGTTTGGACTGGATGAAACCACAGGATTGCATTTGAAACCAAGCGGATTTTAATCCCCTCCCCAACCCTCCCCGAAGGGGAGGGAGCCAATATGCAAAAAAATAAAATAATCAAATTCTATCTCGTCACCCTCCCCTTCGGGGAGGGCCGGGGTGGGGAAAAATATTTATTATGAACTTATTTGACGTTTACCCATTATACAATATCACACCTGTTAAAGCACTAGATTGTACTATTACAGATGAAAAAGGTGTGGAATATTTAGATTTATATGGCGGTCATGGTGTAATTTCCATTGGACACACCCAACCGGATTATGTTTCCAAATTAAAAAATCAATTGAATAATATTGGTTTTTATTCCAATGCGATTCAGAATCCATTGCAAATAGAATTAGCAGAGAAATTAGGGAAACTTTCAGGATTGGAAGACTACACTTTATTCTTGTGCAGTTCTGGAGCTGAAGCCAATGAAAACGCCTTGAAATTAGCCTCTTTTCACAACAATAAATCTCGTGTGATTGCTTTTGATAATTCCTTTCACGGAAGAACTTCGGCGGCAGTTGCGGTAACAGATAACAAAAAAATTATTGCTCCAATCAATGCACAACAAATCGTTACTTTTTTGCCACTGAATAACATTGAGTTGGTAGAAAACGAACTAAAAAAAGGAGATGTTTCTTCTGTTATAATTGAAGGAATTCAAGGAGTTGGCGGTTTAGACCAAGGCACAACCGAATTTTTCCAAGCTTTAGAAAAAACATGTGCAGCTTATGATGCTGTTTTAATTTTGGACGAAGTGCAATCAGGATACGGAAGAAGCGGAAAGTTTTTTGCACACCAACATCATGATATCAAAGCAGATATTATTTGTCTGGCCAAAGGAATGGGTAACGGATTTCCTATTGGCGGAATCTTGATTTCTCCAAAATTCACAGCGAGTTATGGATTATTGGGAACTACTTTCGGTGGAAACCATTTGGCTTGTGCCGCTGGAATTGCTGTTTTGGATGTGATTGAAAACCAAAAATTAATGGATAACGTAAATGACGTTTACGCCTATTTTTTAGAAGCTATCAAACAAGTTCCTGAAGTTATCCAAGTAAAAGGAAGGGGATTAATGCTAGGAGTAGAATTTGATTTTGACGTAAGTGCACTTCGTAAAAAAATGATTATGGACAAGCATATTTTTACCGGAAATGCGAACAATAAAAACTTATTAAGAATCCTTCCTCCATTGACAATCAAGAAAGAAGCAATTGATACTTTTATTGTAGCTTTACAAGAAACATTGGCAGAATTGAAATGATTTTTTAAACATATAAGTCATCTAACCTCTTAAACTTTTGTGCCTTATATGTTTATATTTTTTTAAAATAGTAAACCAAAAACTAATGAACCACGTATTAGCAATAGAAAAACGAAATGCCGTTTTAAGCCATATGGCTAAACTTCTTGAACTAGAAAGAGCCAACCTTAAAACGGTGAATCAACAGGATATCAATAATTATTCTGGGGATGATTTGGCTATGGAAAAACGTTTACTCGTTGATGACGCCAAAATTGACGGTATGATTTTGTCCCTGCAACAATTAGCAAGTCAGGAAGATCCTATTGGCGTAGAACGTTTTAATTTCGACCATGAAAACGGAATGAAAATCATTAATAAAACAGCGGCTTTTGGAACCATAATGATTATTTATGAATCCAGACCCGATGTTACTGTTGAAGCTGGCGGAATCGCTTTTAAATCCGGAAATAAAATTCTATTGAAAGGCGGAAAAGAATCTTTGAAATCCAACTTGAAAATTGTGGAATTGTGGCATCAGGCTTTAATAACAAACAATGTATCAAAGGAATGGGTGGAATACTTGAATTACAATCGGGAAGACACGCAGGCATTTTTAGAAAAACCCACACAAAAAGTGGACTTAATCGTTCCTCGTGGTGGCGAAAACTTAATCGCTTTTGTAAAAAAACACGCTACTTGTCCCGTAATAATTAGTGGTCGAGGTAATAATTTTGTGTATGTAAATAAAGAAGCCGATTTAAAAAAAGCGCTAGACATTATTATTAACGGAAAAACCTCTAACATATCTGTTTGCAATGCTTTAGATAAAGTTTTAATTGATACTAATCTTGAAAACTGGGAAGCTTTTGCAAAAAAAATAACTACCGAATTACAACAAAGAAACGTTACGATTTTGGGAGATGAAAGCATTTCCAGAGCAACAGCTGTTCCTCAGATTGAATCGGATTTAATTTGGTACGAAGAGTTTTTGGATTATAAAATTGTTATTGGAACAACCAATTCGGATCAGGAAGCGATTGACAAAATAAATAAATATTGTGGTGGACATTCCGCTTCGATAATCACAAAAAATGATGCAATTGCCCAGAAATTCATGGAAAATGTAGATACGGCAGCCGTATATCAAAACGCCTCTACCCGATTCACGGATGGAGGACAGTTTGGTTTAGGTGGCGAATTGGCGATAAGCACGGACAAATTACACCAACGTGGGCCAATCGGCTTGCAACATCTAGTTACTAATAAGTGGTATATTTACGGAAATGGACAAATCAGGTAAAAATTAGTAGAGACAAGTTGCGACTTGTCTAAACAAAAAATAAAAATGGCCAAAAAAAGAATTTTATTAAAGTTAGGAAGCAATACATTAACCAAAGAAACCAATCACATTTCGAGAGGAAAGATTGAAGATATTGGAATGCAAATAGCGGTTTTACAAGACGAGTACGAATTTATCATTGTGAGTTCGGGCGCGATTGCTGCGGCCAAACAATTTGTAAAACTGGACAACCACGACAAAGATGTTTTTGTAAAACAAGCACTAGCTTCGATTGGTCAGCCACATTTAATGCGGATTTATCATGAAAATTTCCGTGATTTAGGATTGCTGATTTCGCAATGTTTACTTTCTTATTCTGATTTTGAAAAAGAACAATCTAAAGTAAATATCGTAAACACCATCAATGTGTTAGTCAAAAATAATTATATCCCAATTATCAATGAAAATGATACCGTAGCAACGGATGAGATCCAGTTTGGTGATAATGATAAATTAGCTGCGCTGACAGCCGTTTTATTAAATGTTGACCTTCTGATTATCGCCACCAATACGAATGGGATTTATACCAAAGCATCCATCCATGATGCCGTTCCTGAAACCATTTCTTTGGTAACTGATTTAAAAGTATTGGAAAAAGAAATCGGCGATTCAAAATCCTCACACGGAACTGGCGGAATGCAGTCTAAAATTGAAGCATCGGCAATCGCCAAAGCCGCTACTATCGAAACCTGGATTGTAAATGGCTTGGAAGACAATTTTATTTTAAAAGCTTTAAAAAACGAAATACCATTTACGAAGATTATATAAAGAAGGTACACAGATAAAACAGATTCGCGTTGCGAAGACGCTGATAAAAACAGATTTTTTAAAATGGATTTAAAACATAAAGAATTAACGGATGGAATTTTAAAAACTTTTTATGAAGTGTATAATGAATTTGGATATGGCTTTTTAGAAAAAGTATATCAAAATTCAATGTACATAGAATTAAAAAACAAAGGATACAAAGTTGAAGCTCAAAATAAAATTAAAGTTTACTATAAAGGAACTGAAGTTGGCGAATAATATGCGGATTTAATAGTGGAAAATTTAATAATATTGGAACTAAAAGCAGTAGATTATATTGTAAAAGATTTTGAAAACCAAATTTTAAATTATTTAAGAAGCACCGATTGTGAAGTAGGTCTGCTTTTAAACTTTGGAAAAAAACCTGAATTCAGAAGGAAAATTTTTGAAAACAATAGAAAATAAGAAATAATAAAAATCCGTTTTTATCCGTGTCTTCGCGATAGCGAATCCGTTTAATCCGCGTCCAAAAACTTAAAATACAAAAGAATGAATTACATCTCCATACAAAACATAGATTCGCTCGACGAATGGGTGAAACAAGCATTAAAAATCAAGAAAAAACCACTTAAAAATAAAAAACTGGGTAAGAACAAAACCTTAGGAATGTTGTTTTTTAATTCCAGTTTAAGAACACGTTTGAGTACACAAAAAGCAGCTTTAAATTTGGGAATGAACGTCATGGTAATGAATTTCACCAGCGAAGGTTGGACATTAGAATTTGAAGATGGAACCATCATGAACTCCGGTGCTTCGGAACATATTAAAGAAGCGGCTGCAGTAGTTTCTCAATATTGCGATATAATTGCCATCAGGGCTTTTGCCGGATTGGTAGACAAAGAAAAAGATAATACCGAAACCGTTCTTATGGGTTTCTTAAAATACGCCACGGTACCGGTTGTCAATATGGAAAGTGCTACAGGACATCCATTACAATCACTAGCCGATGCAATTACAATGGCTGAACACAAAACGGAACACCGTCCAAAAGTAGTTTTGACTTGGGCACCACATCCTAAAGCTTTACCTCAAGCGGTACCCAATTCCTTTGTGGAAATGATGCAATTACAAGAGGCTGATTTTGTAATTACGCATCCTGAAGGCTACGAATTGAATCCTGAAATCACGAAAGACTCCAAGATTGAATACGACCAAGACAAAGCTTTCGAAAACGCCGATTTTATCTATGCCAAAAACTGGAGCAATTATAACGAGTATGGTCAGATTACAAATTCCGACCCAAACTGGACCGTAACTGCCGATAAAATGAAGCTGACCAATAATGCTAAATTCATGCACTGTTTGCCAGTAAGACGTAACGTAATTGTAACAGATGAAGTGATTGACAGTGAAAATTCAATTGTTATCGAACAAGCCAATAATAGAACCTATGCCGCGCAATTAGTGTTGCAGAAGATTTTAGAAAGTGGAAAATAGAGAAAAGATTTTTAAAATATTAAAAATGAGTCCAAAACCCAAAACCCAGAACCTAAAATCCCTTTCAATCATAAAAATTGGTGGAAACATCATTGATAACCCAACGGAATTGTCACAATTTTTATCCGATTTTTCTAAGATTGAAGGCTACAAAATACTCGTTCATGGTGGTGGAAAATCAGCTACCAAAATGGCTGAAAGTATTGGTTTAATTCCACAAATGATTGATGGAAGACGCATCACCGATGCCGCTATGCTTGATGTAGTTGTGATGATTTATGCAGGTCAAATCAACAAAAATATTGTTACCCAATTACAATCAAAATCAACTAATGCGATGGGGTTCTCTGGTGCTGATGGAGATTTAATTCTATCGGATAAAAGAAACCATCCTACAATCAATTATGGTTTTGTGGGCGATGTAAAAAAAGTGAATACGGAATTGTTAGAAACATTACTTTCAACTGGAATAGTTCCTGTATTTTGCGCAATAACACACGATGGAAAAGGACAATTATTAAACACGAATGCCGATACCATTGCTAGCGAATTGGCAATTGCTTTATCAGAATTTTTTGATGTAACTTTAAATTATTGTTTCGAAAAACCCGGCGTTTTACATGATGCCGAAGATGATTCTTCCGTAATCGAGAACATCAATCAAGAGTTGTATTCTAAATTAAAAGTCGAAGGCACCATACATTCTGGCATGATCCCTAAATTAGACAACTGTTTCAACAGTTTATCCAAGGGAGTTCAAAAAATAAAAATTGGTCATCACCGAATGTTGAAAGATTCAAAGGCAATTTGCACACGCATCAAATTATAAAAAAAGTTGAACACAAATTTCACAGATTTGCACAAAATTTTTTATTTCAATTAAAAAAAAATCTGTAAATCCGTGGCTAAAATAAGTATGAAAAATATAGAAATCCTTACACAAGAAGCCATTTCGCTATTAAAAGCACTGATTGAAACGCCTTCATTTTCAAGTGAAGAAGACCAAACTGCACTTTTAATCGAAAATTGGTTTACACAAAATAGTATTCCTTTCGAAAGAGAGAATAACAATATTTGGGCTTTCAATAAACATTTTGATACCACCAAACCTACGCTATTACTCAATTCGCACCACGATACTGTAAAACCAAACCAAGGTTATACTAATGATCCATTTGAAGCTATCGTAAAAGACGGCAAATTATTTGGACTGGGAAGCAATGATGCGGGAGGTTGTCTGGTTTCACTTTTAGCCACTTTTGTACATTTTTATTCGAATGAGAATCTGCCTTACAATATTGTGATGGTAGCTTCAGCCGAAGAAGAAAGCAGCGGGAAAAATGGATTAAACAGCGTATTGAAACATTTACCGGAATTGGAATGTGCCATTGTTGGAGAACCTACTTTAATGCAATTGGCCGTAGCCGAAAAAGGATTATTGGTACTCGATGTCATCGTAAAAGGCACTGCAAGTCACGCCGCACACAACAATCCTGATAATCCTATTTACAATGCGATACCCGTTATCGAATGGTTTAACAGCTATCAATTCGAAAAAATATCGGAGGTTTTAGGTCCTGTAAAAATGACCGTAACACAAGTCACTGCAGGTAAACAACACAACGTAGTTCCCGCCGAATGTCATTTGGTTGTCGATATCAGAGTGAATGATCGTTATAATAATCAAGAAATATTAGATATTGTAAAAAAACATTTGACTGCCGAAGTCAATCCACGTTCGATGCATTTAAATGCGTCATCAATTCCTGTTGCACACGAATTAGTACAAGCAGGAATAACATTGGGAAGAACCACGTATGGATCGCCTACCCTTTCGGATCAATCGGTTTTGAGTTGTCAATCCTTGAAATTAGGACCTGGTGAAACCCTGCGGTCACACTCGGCAGACGAATTTATATTTATAAACGAAATAGAAGAAGGAATTCAATTGTATATCAAAATACTAACTGATTTTTTTAAATAATAATAATAATAATAATAATCTGTAGGGACAAGTCGCGACTTGTCCCTACGAAAAAAAAATAAAAATCATGAAACTTTGGGAAAAAGGAATACCAACAGATAAACAAATAGAACATTTCACCGTTGGTAACGACAGAGAACTGGATTTAGTGCTGGCAAAATACGATGCTTTAGGTTCTATAGCACATGCAAAAATGCTGGGACAAATTGGTCTTCTAACAGATTCCGAAACCGTTTCTCTGGTTTTGGCTTTGGAAGAAATTATAAGAGACGTTGAAAACGGTAAATTCGAAATCGAAGACAGTTTCGAGGACGTACATTCTAAAATCGAGTATCTATTAACGGTAAAATTAGGCGATGCCGGAAAAAAAATTCATACTGCTCGTTCTCGTAACGACCAAGTTTTGGTAGACGTTAATTTGTATCTAAAAGACGTGGTTAAAGAACTAAAGCAACAAGTAAAAAGTCTTTTTGATTTGCTAATGGAGTCGGCCGAAAAACATCAAAATATTTTATTGCCAGGATATACTCACCTTCAAATTGCGATGCCTTCTTCTTTTGGAATGTGGTTTTCTGCTTACGCCGAAACCTTAATTGATGATGTAACGATGCTGAATGCCGCTTTGAAAATTGTAGACCAAAATCCATTAGGTTCGGCCGCAGGTTACGGAAGTTCGTTTCCTATCGATAGAACATTTACGACTAAAGAATTAGGGTTTGAAACCTTAAAATTCAATTCTGTAGCGGCACAAATGAGCCGTGGAAAATCAGAAAAAACGGTTGCTTTTGCCATGAGTAGTGTAGCAGCTACTCTAGCTAAATTTTCTATGGATGTTTGTTTGTATATGAGTCAGAATTTTGATTTCATCACTTTGCCTGCCCATCTTACAACAGGCTCGAGTATCATGCCGCATAAGAAAAATCCGGATGTTTTTGAATTGATTCGTGGAAAATGCAACAAGATTCAAGCATTGCCATACGAAATTACTTTAATTACCAACAACCTTCCTAGTGGTTATCACAGAGATTTACAATTATTGAAAGAAGGTTTATTTCCAGCAATTCAAAACCTGAAAGCATGTTTAGATATCGCTATTTTTGCGATTAAAGACATTAAAGTGAAAGAACACATTTTAGACGATAAAAAATACGATTATTTGTTTACGGTAGATTCCTTAAACGAAATGGTTGTTGCAGGAATGCCTTTTAGAGATGCGTATAAAGCCGTTGCTGAGCAATTAGAAAATGGTACTTTCCAATCTCCAAAAGAAACCAAACATACACACGAAGGAAGTATTAACAACCTTTGTTTAGCAGAAATAAAAGAAAAAATGATGAATGCTTACTAATCATCTCATCGATTTGTCCACAAAATAAAACCGCAGATTCGCTAACTAATGGCTACATTAAATTAGTGAATTTGCGGTAAATTATTTAAAAACAATACTTTTTACTAGACTTTCGTCCCTAACTCCTCCGCGTCAATATCGCTATGGGAAACATTATAAATAGCTTTTCCTTCTTTTATTAAAATCAATTGTGGAGATTGATGGGTCACGCCAAAACGATTCGCAATTTCATTAGAAATATCACGATGCGTTATTAAATCTAAAAAATAAGGCGTAACTTTATCTGAACTATTGAACTCATTTTCAAACTGTTTTAGCGCCATTCTACTTATACTGCATCGAGTACTGTGTTTAAAAATGGCTACCGGTTTTTCATTTGAAATAGCGATAATTTCATCCAGTTGTACCAAATCAGTTAATTCATTCCAGTTGATTTTGTTTTCTTTAAAATCCTTGTCGTCTGAACTACTAAAAATATTTTTGAAAAAACTCATAATTGTCTTTTTTTAAGACATTTTGACTTTAAAGTATGATACCAATCATAAATTTTCCGTCAATTTGTCTGTATTATTGTATTGGAATATATATATTGAATATAATTCGTAAAGTTAAGTAAAAGCTACAAAACAATGTACCATCATGAACATAAATAAATTTACAATCAAATCCCAGGAAGCTATTCAGCTTTCGCAACAATTGGCACAAAGCTATGGGCAACAACAAATAGAAAATGAACATATTTTTAAAGCTATTTTTGAAGTCGACGAAAATGTGGCACCTTTTATTTTAAAAAAACTGAATGTAAATGTGCCCTTGTTTCTTCAAATATTAAACAGTACAATCCAGAGTTTTCCAAAAGTTTCTGGTGGCGAAATTATGCTTTCCAGAACTGCAAACACCACGCTGAACGAAGCCGAAATTATTGCAAAAAAAATGAATGATGAATTCGTTTCTGTGGAGCATTTAATTTTAGCAATTTTTGATTCTAAAAGTAAAGTATCCCAAATATTAAAAGATCAAGGCGTTACCGGAAAAGGGCTAAAAGCTGCTATCGATGAATTGCGAAAAGGAGAACGGGTAACTTCGGCATCTGCTGAAGAAACCTATAATTCCTTAAATAAATATGCCAAAAATCTTAACGAATTAGCTCGAGCAGGGAAACTCGATCCAGTAATTGGTCGTGACGAGGAAATACGCAGGGTATTACAAATTCTAACCCGAAGAACTAAAAACAACCCAATGCTCGTGGGAGAACCAGGAGTGGGAAAAACCGCCATTGCTGAAGGATTGGCACACCGAATTGTAGATGGAGATGTTCCAGATAATTTGAAAGATAAAATCGTTTATTCGCTTGATATGGGAGCTTTGATTGCTGGCGCCAAATACAAAGGAGAATTTGAAGAACGATTAAAATCCGTGGTGAAAGAAGTGACTTCTGCCGAAGGCGATATAGTTTTATTCATTGACGAAATCCATACCCTTGTGGGAGCCGGTGGTGGCGAAGGCGCTATGGATGCGGCTAATATTCTGAAACCGGCTTTGGCTCGTGGAGAACTTCGTGCCATTGGAGCCACAACATTGGACGAATATCAAAAATATTTTGAAAAAGACAAAGCACTCGAAAGACGTTTCCAAAAAATTGTGGTCGAAGAACCGGATACCGAAAGTGCTATTTCTATTTTGCGCGGAATTAAAGAAAAATACGAAACGCATCATAAAGTCCAAATCAAAGACGATGCTATTATTGCCGCTGTCGAACTATCGCAACGGTATATTACCAACCGTTTTCTTCCAGATAAAGCTATTGATTTAATGGATGAAGCCGCTTCAAAACTGCGTATGGAAATCAATTCGAAACCCGAAGAACTGGATGTTTTGGATCGAAAAATCATGCAATTGGAAATTGAAATTGAAGCCATTAAACGAGAAAAAGACGAAAGCAAACTTAAAATTTTGGGAATGGATTTGGCCAATCTCAAAGAAGATCGCAACGAAATCTACGCCAAATGGAAATCAGAGAAAGACGTTGTCGATAATATTCAAGCCGTAAAAACGGAGATTGAAGACTTTAAATACGAAGCTGAACGTGCAGAACGTGAAGGCGATTATGGAAAAGTAGCTGAAATTCGGTATGGTAAAATCAAGGAAGCACAAGAACGTTTAGCCATTTTACTCAAGGAATTACAAGAAAACCAATCCGGAACTTCGTTGATAAAAGAAGAAGTCACTCGTGAGGACATTGCCGAAGTAGTGGCTAAATGGACCGGAATTCCAGTAATGAAAATGCTTCAAGGCGAACGAGAAAAACTACTGAAACTGGAAGATGAATTGCATCACAGAGTCGTAGGACAGGAAGAAGCCATTGAAGCCGTAAGTGATGCCGTGCGCAGAAGCCGTGCCGGATTGCAGGACATGAAAAAACCGGTGGGAACCTTTCTTTTCCTTGGAACTACGGGAGTTGGTAAAACCGAATTGGCGAAAGCCTTGGCCGAATACCTGTTCGACGATGAAAATGCGATGACCCGTATTGACATGAGTGAATATCAAGAACGCCACAGCGTAAGTCGTTTGGTGGGTGCGCCTCCGGGATATGTAGGTTATGATGAAGGCGGACAATTGACCGAAGCCGTACGTAGAAAACCGTATTCTGTAATCTTATTGGATGAGATTGAAAAAGCCCATCCGGACACGTTTAATATCTTGCTACAAGTCTTGGATGAAGGACGTTTGACAGATAACAAAGGGCGTTTAGCCGATTTTAAAAACACGATTATCATCATGACTTCAAACATGGGAAGCCAGATTATTCAGGAGAAATTCGAAAATCTAAAAGGAAGTGTGGAAGCGGCAACCGAATTGGCCAAGATAGAAGTTCTAGGGTTGCTAAAACAAACGGTGCGTCCTGAATTTATCAATCGTATTGATGAAATCGTAATGTTCACGCCATTGACTACTAAAAATATAGCTCAAATTGTAGGTTTACAACTAAAAAGCGTAAGCAAAATGTTGGCACAACAAGGCATCACGATGGACGCGACTCCGGAAGCTATTGCCTACTTATCAGAGAAAGGATACGATCCACAATTTGGAGCCAGACCCGTGAAAAGAGTGATTCAAAGAGATGTGCTCAATGAATTATCCAAAGAAATTCTATCCGGAAAAATAACAACCGACAGCATTGTGTTGATAGATGCTTTTGATGGAAAACTGGTTTTTAGAAATCAAAGTGAGTGAGTTTCTTAAGTTTCTAGAAACATTTAAACTTATGAAAACACTGGTCGAAAGGCTAGTGTTTTTTTATACTTTACAGTTTTTTTGAAGTAAACCCGCTGATTTGCTTGCCATTTTATAATTAAAATCCACAAAAAAGTAAAAACGACATTCCAACTTTAATTTATACCTGCAACTTCACAAGTTGGAAAGTGTACAATTGGAAAATTACACGAATTGGCTATAAAACAGAGTTTGTTTGCTTTTTTATGCAAGCTAAGTGCCTCTTCTACTTTTTCTTTGTTAGTAATACGAACTTTTGGATTCAGTTTAATCACAATAAAGCGCCCGCTACCGTCGTCCGAAATTTCCAGAGTTGCCTCTGCCTCGTCCGTATAAGTTATCACGTCGATACCATTTTGTTTACAAACATACAAGTAAGACATCATGTGACAGGATACCACGCTACTCAATAACAGGTCTTCAGGATTGTACAAAGCAGGATCTCCTTTGAAAGCTTTAGCAGCCGAAACATTTAAAACAGCCTTACCATCAATAGTTATGGTATGACTTTTAGTGTACGTCGCCGCTTCCTTCTTGGAAAAAAGCCAATCTAATTTAGCTTTAAATACATGTTTAAATTCCATACTTATTTTTATTTCAAATGTAATTAAAAACAGTATCGCTACTACAGAAAGATTCTGGGTGAATATTAACTAAAAATTTACCCGTTTTATAAATAGAGTAAATCAAAAAGTAGTAGCTTCGCATCACTAAACAATCAATATGCGCAGATTAGATTTGGGTACAACAATACCAGAATCCGCGCTGTAAAAAACAATCAAAATGGCATCAGGTTTTTTCGCACTATTAGATGATATCGCAGCAATCATGGATGATGTTGCAGTAATGAGTAAAATTGCAGCCAAAAAAACAGCTGGAATTCTAGGCGATGATTTAGCCGTAAATGCCGAGAAAGCTTCCGGATTCATCTCCTCTAGAGAACTACCCGTTCTTTGGGCAATAGCAAAAGGCTCATTCCTTAATAAAGTAATCATTTTGCCCATTGCCTTTCTTCTAAGTGCATTTTTACCGGTAGCTGTTATCATAATCTTAATACTTGGCGGGCTTTATTTAGCTTACGAAGGCGCCGAAAAAATATACGAATACTTCTTCCCGCACGAACATGCAAAACACGAAATTTTAATGGAACTGTTGACCGAGGAACAAATTTTAGCTTTCGAAAAAGAAAAAATCAAATCAGCTATAGTAACCGATTTTATTTTATCAGTAGAAATCGTAATTATTGCATTGGGAACTGTAATTGGCAAACCCCTTTCATCACAAATAATGGTAGTTTCCATCATTGCAATCATAGCAACCGTTGGTGTTTACGGCATTGTGGCCCTAATTGTCCGAATGGATGAAGCAGGTTTAAAACTGATGCAACTAAGTTCCAAAGAGAAAAGTTTTTCAAAAACGTTAGGAAATATTCTGGTACAAGCCTTGCCAAAAGTTATCAAAAGTTTGTCCGTAATAGGAACTATCGCTTTATTATTAGTGGCTGGCGGCATATTTGTACATGAAATTCCGTTCCTGCACGACATACTACCACAAATACCGTCCATATTAACTGAATTTATAATAGGCCTTGTATTTGGTGCTATCGTCTTGGGAATTGTAACCCTGTTTAAAAAGATAATTGGCAAAAAGTAAAGACACTTTAGTCTCACTCGTGAATATCAACAAAAACTGACTACTATAAATTTGTAACAGCTAGAAGGACACTTGCTAGCGCAGAAAGTGATCTAAAGAACTGCACCAAATAATTAAAGAATACCAATATACTAAAACAACTTATATATTCTGTGAATTGGAATCATCACACCTTGCTTTAAGATCACATTTTTGTCTGTAACACCCCAAACCGTTGTGTCAACTATTTTTTTTGATTCGTTATCCTCAAAGTAAATTTTAATTTTTGAATGTTCTAAATTACCCAATGCTAAAGCCCTGTTGATCTCACTTATTCTAGTTTTTATTTCGTCAACATCGTTAAGAACGTCTGTTTGTGGAAATTTAAGAAGAGTTATGTCTTCTTTATCGATGATTTTGAATTCTTCTTTCATAATTGTAAAAATTTAATAAATACTAAATTACAGTATTTTGGTAAAGTAAAAACTTGACACCTTTTATTCGCTATAATACTACCTACAAAAATAAAACCTCCTTGTTTTGTTAGTGCCAATTTTATATTAATTTTTTCTATGGCTCAAAATCTGGATGTTTAAAGTAAATGTTCTCTATATCCATGTACAAATTCTTTAAAAGTAAGTGTAAATCTAAAAAAACCAATAAATATGAACAACGGCTAATTAAAATCCTAAAAAAAACACATTATCTCTATTTTCTACTCTTTATAAAATTCACTATTTTTGCAGTCTAAAATTTTAGTCATGCCAAACAAGAAATACAAAATAGCAGTCATCCAATTAAACCTTAATGATATTGCCGAAAACAATCTAAAAAAATGTTTAAGTTGGGTTCGTGATGCAGCAAATCAAGGTGCCGAAGTTATTTCGTTGCCGGAATTATACAGCAGTCATTATTTTTGTCAAAGTGAAGATGTAGATAACTTTGCTTTAGCAGAACCTTTGTATAGTACTTCTTTTATCGCTTTTAGTGCTTTGGCAAAAGAATTAGGAGTAGTAATTATTGTTCCTTTCTTCGAAAAAAGAATGGCAGGAATATACCACAATAGCGCCTACATTATTGATACTGATGGTTCCGAAGCAGGATTATACCGCAAAATGCACATTCCGGACGATCCTCATTTTTATGAAAAATTCTATTTCACCCCCGGTGATTTGGGCTTTAAAACGATTCCAACTAAAAAAGGAAAGGTTGGAACGCTGATTTGTTGGGATCAATGGTATCCGGAAGCAGCTCGTTTGACGGCTCTACAAGGTGCTGAAGTATTGTTTTACCCAACCGCAATTGGATGGCATCCACAAGAAAAAGAACAATACGGCGAAAACCAACATGGCGCTTGGATGAGTGTTATGAAGGGACATGCGGTTGCGAATGGCGTTTATGTTGCTGCTGCAAATAGAATTGGCTTAGAACAGTACTTGCCTGATACGGCGGGAATTCAGTTTTGGGGATCTTCATTTATTGCTGGACCACAAGGCGAAATTTTGGCGCAAGCCTCACACGACAAAGAAGAAATCCTGATTGCTGAAGTAGATTTAGACTTACAGGAAAATGTGCGTCAGAACTGGCCATTTTTCAGAGACAGAAGAATTGATGCTTTTGGTGATATTACAAAAAGAGCCATCGACTAAATCGTCATTATATAATTAAAAAATCCCTGCTAAGAAATTATTCTAAGCAGGGATTTTATTTAAAACTTCTACTTTTAATTTAAATCTGGTTGAAATATTTTAACGGTACCGTCACCTTCACTGCTCACCACTACTAAACTTCTTTTGGTTGGACTTTTCGAAGCTGGAATAAAAAGTAACCCTTCTGGTGCATCACCTGTTTTTAAAATCTGTAAAAATTTTGGAGTTGCTGGAATAGTGACATCATACACCATAAGAGCATCTGCTCTTTCCAATCCAACGAAAAGAATAGTTTTTTGTCCCATTTTAGCAACAACAACTGATTCTGGTTCTACTGATTTATCATCACTTCGATTGTCATCATAGACACCAAACTCTTGCGCTTTCTTGTCTAATTCATTTTTACTATCATAAACCATTTCTCCTGTGTTTCCATTCCAAATAGAGAACGAACGGGCTCCAAAAGAAACTAATTCATCAAAATCACCATCGCCGTCCGTATCACCCATTTTGGTATTGATATTCAATCTTCCCATACTTGCCTCAGCTTTTAAAGCCGCCGCATTAGGAAACGCTAATGGATCCAGAACAACCGAAGAGCTGCTAATTCTTTTTACATCAACAAAAGCACTATATTCTCTAGCATCTCCTTCATTTGCAGTAACAAAATAAGGAATATTATTTATTTCAAAATTACTAATTGCATCGGGTTGAAACATTCCTTTAACTTTCCATGTATTAGCCAAAACACCTCCATCTTTATCACTAATGTCAATAGCATTTTCGGCAAGATTGTAGTCTTTAAAACCTAAAGGAAAAATAGTAGTGATCGTTTTGGTTGCCAAATCAATTTTAGCTACTCCGTTATTTTCCTGTAAAGTCACCCAAGCCGTTTTTGAATCAGCAGAAATCGTGATGTATTCCGGTTCAATATCTGAGGCAAAATTATTAGTTGGACTTGCAATTCTGAATCCTTTGGTTTTCAATGTACTCAATTGATTGCTAAAACTTCCGAAATTTAAAGTCGTCACTGCATAATTATTATTGACTGCGATAATCGAAACAGAACCGTCGGGATCTATAGAATACGTATCATTTGGCTCACCTTCATTGGCAGTCATGATATAATTTCCGTCAGGAGAGAAAGTAATCATATCCGGTAAAGCACCAACCGTAATTTCTTTGATGACACTGTACTTAGCCGTATCAAGAACGACCACCTTTCCTGCATCTTGCTTATTTGGTTTTGCTTCTAATGCAACTGCTAATTTGCCATTAAAAGTTGCAACGCTATTTGAAGTTCCATTAAACGGCGTTAAATCGATACTTGCTACAAAAACCGGACTTGATGGATTAGATAAGTCGATAACATCAATTCTATTCGTATTACTGTTGTTTACGGTAAATAACTTTTTAGAAACCTCATCATACGCACTTATTTCAGCAGCTCCGGCACCACCAATCACAATTGAACCAATTTCTTTGAAAGTGGCAGCGTTTTCATTGATAACCAACTCAGGAGATCCCTCTTTATCAGAATCCTTTTCGCAACTTGACAATACCATAATTGCCGCTAATAGTGTAATACCATATTTCTTCATAAGTGTATTTTTAATTTTTATCAAAAATAACTAGCTGAAGACCAACAAGAATTAACTAAATATTATATAATCATTACCAAAACTATTCTTATAAATTTATGAAATATTGGAAATGAATGGTTGCAAACTATTTTAAAATCCTACTGAATGTTTATATTTGCAGACTTTAAAATTAGATATGCTGTATGACTACAAATAATAGAAGATTTCCAGCTGAATGGGAAAAGCAACAAGGCATTTTACTTTGTTTTCCGCATAACGGTAAAGACTGGCCGGGGAAATACGAGACTGTTCAATGGGCTTTTGTAGAATTCATTAAAAAAGCAGCTTCTTTTGAGCAAGTCTTTTTAGTAGTTGCTGATGAAAACCAAAAAGAGAAAGTCAATACGATGCTGGAAACAGCTCATGTTGTGCTAACAAATGTTTCCTACATCATTCATAAAACCAACAGAAGTTGGATGCGTGATTCAGGTCCGATAATTGTCAAAAACGGAGCCGAAAGAGAAGCTTTGAACTTTAATTTTAATGGTTGGGCAAAATATAAAAACATTCAATTAGATAAATTTGTTCCTGCCAAAGTAGGAGAATTTCTGAATATTCCTATTACTCAAGTTTTATACAAAGGAAAACCGGTAATTGTAGAAGGTGGCGCGATTGATACTAACGGAAGAGGAACTTTATTGACTTCAGAAGAATGCTTGATGCATCCGGATATTCAGGTTCGGAATCCCAATTTCACTAAAGCCGATTATGAAGCCGTTTTCAGGGAATATCTTGGGATAACCAATGTAATTTGGTTAGGCAATGGAATTGAAGGTGATGATACGCACGGCCATATTGATGATTTATGTCGATTTGTGAATGAAGATACTATTGTGACTATTGTAGAAACAGATCCAACGGATAATAATTACAAACCGTTGCAAGACAATTTAAAACGCTTACAAAATGCCAAACTAGAAAATGGAAAATCACCTATAATTGTGACTCTACCAATGCCAAAACAGCTGGAATTTGATGGCTTGCGATTGCCTGCCAGTTATGCCAATTTTCTAATTTTGAACAATTGTGTTTTGGTACCTACTTTTAACGACAGTAACGACCGAAAAGCATTGAACATCCTTGCAGAATGTTTTCCTGATCGAGAAATCATTGGGATCAGTGCTACTGATTTTATTTGGGGTTTTGGAACATTGCATTGCCTAAGCCAGCAAATTCCTGAGTAAATTTAGAATAGAAAAATATAACACATAAAAAAGACTTGTGGATTTAATTCCTACAAGTCTTTTCTTTTTTTAATATTTTATGACTATTTATGTAATAACCATGGTATAATGTCGTATTTTAAAATCAGGATAAAATTATATAACAATCTGATTTAAAGCTGTTTTACTTAAAGTTAATTCTTTTGACTTTACGACTTTTAAACTTTCGACTTACTTATCTCTTGTAAACGGTATTTTTTGTCCATCAGGAATCAACATATCAAATCCCATTAGACTGTCATTAAATTCAAATTTAAGTCCCGCAAGTTTCGATGCAAACGTATTTTTTCCAGTTGGCTCCACGGAAAAGCTTGGATAATTGGTAATCAAAACATTTAACAACCCATTTTTCTCTGAAAAAACAATTTTTACAGGCGCCATTGATGTAGAAAAAGTTCCTAAATACCCATCCAGAATCACATCTTTTTCAATCAATCCTTTGTCTGCTGTCCAGGTGTTATTTACTGTGTTGCTGTCCGGTAAAACATGATCCGGATCTAGTGTGATACTTTCGATTTCTTCCGTCGAATTGTGTTTAAAAGACCACGCTTTATTTTTTTGCCAAACTTCTACCGGCAATTGAACGCGCGTTATTTCTCCGCTTTTCGTTTTTACGTCTAAACTTACCGGCATAGCCATTTTTTCGAAGTTTTCAATCGAAATCACAACTCCTTGTTTTGGGTCGTTTTTCACGTATTTGATTGAATTAATCCCTTGGTCTAAACGCCAATTGTATTGAAACCAACCACGCCAGAACCAACTCAAATCTTCTCCAGCAACATTTTCTATTGTTCGAAAGAAATCGTCCGGTTGCGGATGTTTGTATGCCCAACGCTCAATATAAGTTTTCAAAGCCCGATCAAATCGTTCCGGCCCAAGAACTTGCTCTCTTAAAATCACTAATCCTGAACTTGGTTTCGAATACGCCAAAAGACCTATATTAGACTCTTTCATGTTATCCGGAGAACTCATTATGGTTTCCAGATTTGGACTCGTGTACACTTCCGCCCTTTGATGCATATCCGCACGCGGCTCTTTATATTCCCCATTATTAAAATCTACTGAACTCAATGAATTAATAAAAGTATTGAAACCCTCATCCATCCAGGCAAACAGTCTTTCATTGGATCCTACAATCATAGGAAACCAAATATGACCAAATTCATGATCTGTAACACCCCATAAATCTGCTCCTTTTGACTCCCAGCTACAAAAAACAATTCCTGGATATTCCATTCCGCCTTCATTTCCGGCAACATTTGTAGCCGTTGGATACGGATATTCTAACCATCTTTTTGAATAATTTTCTATAGTAGCCTTTGTATATTCTGTGGAACGTCCCCATGCGGCATCTCCGGCACTTTCTATCGGATAAACGGAAATTGCCAATGATTTTTTGCCGCTAGGTAAATTGATTTTTGCTGCGTCTAAAATAAATGCTGCTGAAGAGGACCAAGAGAAATCACGGGCATTTGTGATTTTGTAATTCCACGTTTTAGTAGTTGCAGTAATCATTTTTGATGAATTTTCAACTTCGGCAGCAGTACGGATAAAAACTGTTTTATCACTTTGTTTTGCTTGCGCTAAACGCTTTTGCTCTTCGGCAGAATAGACTGTGGTAGGATTCAGTAATTCGCCGGAAGCCACCACAATATGATTGGATGGTGCTGTAATACTGACATCAAAATCACCATATTCTAAATAAAATTCCGACGCTCCAAGATACGGATTCGTATTCCAGCCTCGTACATCATCATACACACACATACGCGGATACCACTGTGCTATGGTAAAAATTTTTCCATTTTTAGTTTCTAAAACTCCCATTCTGTCTGACCCTTCAAAAGGAGCTATAAACGAAAAGTCGATTTTTATTTTAACTGAACCGCCTTTGGCATTTAATACTTGCGGGAGAAATACCTGCATTCTAGTATCCGTAATAATGTACTTAACTTCTACTTCAGTAGATTTTCCTTTTACAGTAGTAATTACTTTGACTGATTTTATTTTATGTCCGCCATCAAAAATTTGGCCTTGAGCCCCATTTCTACTTCCTGTAATTGGAACAACTGCATTTCCTCGGGAATCCGCTTTGAATAAATTCTGGTCTACATTCATCCAAACAAAAGCCATTTTATCCGAACTGTTGTTCGTATAGGTGATGATTCCTGTACCCGAAATTTCGTTGTTTTTTTCATCCAGTTTTGCCGTTAATTTATAATCAGCGCTATTTTGCCAATATTCAGCTCCAGGCTGACCACTCGCAGATCGTGTACTTGTTCCGTTTTTGGAATAAAAAAACGGAGCAAAAGCATCGTGATAATCGTAGTTAGAAACTGCATTACCGGATGCATTTGCTGGGGTTTGCTGTGCCCAAATAGATGTAAATCCCAATAATAAAGCCAAATGCAGCATGACTCCGAGGCGAATTTTTTTCATTTTCTAATTGTTTATATCACAAATTAATGAAAAAAAAGAGGATTTTGAACTATTGAGATCGAATTGATTCCATTATAAATCAATAAAATCATGTTTAAAGCGTATCAGAATTAAAAATTATAAAATATATTTACGCCAGAAAACCATTTTTAAAGTAATCCGGAAAAGTAATTTTGACAACTCTAATTAAAAACTCGAATCTCACTGCCGAAATTAAACATTTTGGAGCTGAATTAATTTCTTTAAAAACAAACCACGATAGAGAATACATCTGGGAAGGAAATCCGGTATTTTGGGGCAAGCACGCTCCTGTTTTATTCCCAATTGTTGGGACTTTAAAAAATAATTCCTTTCACTATAATGCAATGGAATATCATTTATCGCGACACGGCTTTGCCAGAGATATGGAGTTTGAATTGATCAATGCAACAGAAAACAGTGCTGTTTTCTCCCTACACTCTTCTGAAGAAACCTTAAAAGTATATCCTTTTGAATTTGAACTTCAAATCATCTATACATTAAATGAAAATAACTTATCGATTGCATACAAAGTAAGTAATAATGGAAATACAGCGATGCCATTTTCGATTGGTGCTCATCCTGCTTTTGCTTTGCCAAATCAATTCGAGAGTTATGCTATTGCTTTTGAAAAAGAAGAACCATTGAAATATTATCTTTTGGAGGATGATTTAATTTCAAATAAAACGAAGAAATTAGACGTTCTTAATAAATATATTCCGCTGACGTATGAGTTGTTTGAAAACGATGCTTTGATTTTCAAAACATTAAAATCCAACTCGTTGACTATTTTAGAAAATAAAAATCCAATTCTAAAAATACATTTTGATGATTTTCCAAGCTTAGGGATTTGGACCAAAATAAATGCGGCATTTATTTGTATTGAACCTTGGTTTGGTTATTCGGATACCAATGAAAGTTCCGAAAATCTATTTGAAAAAGAAGGCATTCAAATTCTAGAAACCAAGGAAACGTTCCAATCAAAATACAGTATCGAAATCCTTTAATTACTAAGATATGTTAGCTATAAATTTTAGTCCATTTCCTGATTTAGAAACCGAACGCTTGCTTTTGAGAAGAGTAAACACTAATGACATTAAAGAAATTTTCGAATTGCGATCCAATCCAGAAACTATGAAATATATTCCAAGACCTTTAGTAAAAACGAACGAAGATGCCTTGGAACACATTGCAATGATCGATACAAAAATTGAAGCTAATGAAGGTATCAATTGGGCTATTACGTTGAAAGACAACCCAAAACTTATTGGAGTTATTGGTCATTACAGAATAAAACCCGAACATTATCGTGCCGAAATTGGCTATATGTTATTACCTGAATATCATGGAAAAGGAATTATATCTGAAGCAGTGAAAGAAGCTGTTAATTATGGTTTTCAAATCATGAAATTGCATTCCATTGAAGCGATGATTGATCCTGATAACGATGCATCTGCAAAAATTTTAGAAAAAAATGGGTTTGTCAGAGAAGGACATTTAAAAGAAAATGAATTTTTTGATGGTCGTTTTTTTGATACTCTAATTTATTCTCTTTTGAACAAATACTAATTTTATGTCCTTTTTATTTAAAATTTAGTTGCGTGACTAATATAAATTAAAAACATAAAAACCTTACAGATAAATATTTTACATTTGTCTTTGATTTTCTCCAATAAGCTATTGGTCTAAATAATAGAAAACACTTTTTATGAAAAAATTATTTATTGTTTCTTTTTTTCTCTTCTGTATTGTATCCCAAAGTCAAACGTATATAAAAGCAAATGCTATGACTACTTTATTGACCATTCCTAATGTAGGTATTGAAACCAGCATTGGAAAAAAATCTACTTTTCAATTTGATATTACAGCCTCTTTATGGAAATCAATAAATGGTAAACCTAGAGAGTTTTATACTTTCACACCTGAATATCGTTATCATTTCAAAGAAAAATACAATGGTTTTTATGCAGGAGCACATATTGGGGCAAGTATATTTAATTTCCAAAAATGGAATTATATAAATACTACTTTGTATGAAAAAGGCGTTGGATATTTTATAGGTGCAACAATTGGATATCAAATAAAAATAAATGATAAATTTATGTTAGATTGTTTCTTAGGCGGTGGTTCGCATCAAGGTTTTTATAAAGGATATGACTTAGCTACGGGAGAACGATATGAATCGGCGAAAGGGTACAATAAAAGTGGCGAATGGTTGCCCTACAGAGGCGGTTTTATGGTTTCCTATAAATTAAACTAGATTTATTTGGGCAATTTAGCTTCTGATTTTATATACAAATCTTCCACTTGTTTTCGTGCCCAATCTGTTTTTCGTAAAAAAGTCAAACTGGATTTTACACTTGGTTTATCTGTAAAGCATTTTACTTTAATGAGTTCCCCCAAAGTATCAAATCCGTAATGATCCACTAGTTGCTCTACTATTTTTTGGAGTGTAATTCCGTGAAGCGGATCTTTCGATTTTAAGTGTTCCATTTTGCAAAGATATTAAAATCCCAAATACTTTTTTTTTAAAATTGATTCAAATGAAAAAATTTCTCGCACTGTTTACACTGTTATTTTTAAATATCAGTTTTGGACAAAGCACCACCACCTATTACTTTATTCGTCATGCCGAGAAAGTAGATAATTCTCAAAATCCAGATTTATCTGAAAAAGGGTTGAAAAGAGCTGAAAAATGGAATACAATATTCTCAGAAATTAGTTTTGATGAAATCTATTCAACGGATTACAAAAGAACTTTACAAACTGCAAGTCCAACCGCGACAACAAAGAAGATGAAGGTTAAGCTGTATGATCCTAAAAATATACCTATTGAAGTTTTCAAAAAAGAAACGATAGGAAAAAAAATTTTAATTGTGGGACATAGTAACACAATACCAAAATTTGTCAATCAAATGATAAATCAAAACTCATTTACTGACATTCAAGATAAAACTTTTGGTAATCTTTATATCGTAATTATGGTTGATGAAGCAATCACATTCCAATTGCTGAAATTGGACTAAATAATTGCTAAACCTTTAATTTTTGTTACCTTTGCACGCTATGTTAAAAACAATAAATATATTCAATAAGAGAGCCCGATTTGACTATGAAATAATCGAAACCTTCAATGCAGGAATTGTTTTGGCTGGAACGGAAATCAAATCCATTAGATTAGGAAAAGCAAACATCACAGAAAGTTTTTGTGAATTTAGCAATAACGAACTTTTTGCGATAAACACCTATATTGAAGAATATACTTTTGGTAATCAGTTCAACCACAAGGCAAGAAGCGAGCGCAAATTACTTTTAAAAAAAAAGGAATTAAAAGGTTTGCTGAAAAGTGTTCAAGCAAAAGGATTGACAATAGTTCCTTTGAAATTGTTTACTAATGAAAAAGGATTGGCCAAACTCCAAATTGGTCTTTGCAAAGGAAAGAAAACCTATGACAAACGTGAATCTCTCAAAGAACAAGATACGAAACGGGATCTAGACCGAATCAAAAAATCATTTTAAATTAAGAAAGTAATGTATTAATTATTATTTTATTTATAAAAAATGACTAAATTTGTCAAGACAATTTAAAGCATTTTTTTAAATGAAAACACTACTCAAAAACGCAAGAGAACAAAAAGGACTCAAAACTAGAGAAGTCGCACAACTTTTAGCAATTGATCAAGCCTTAATCAGTAAGTTTGAAAGTGGAACTAGAAAACCTACAAGAGACCAAGTCGTAAAATTAGCATCTTTACTAGAAATAGATTTAGAAACAATCATGGTCGCTTGGCTTAAAGAAAAAATTCTTTATGAAATTGGTCAGGATGAATTTGCTCTAAAAGCATTATTGGTTGCAGAGCAAGAAATTAGATATCAAAGCAAACCAATAAAGAAAAAATTATCGGTAACTCTTCAGAAAATTTTAGATGAAATAGATACTTTGAAGATACAACTGGATGGGTTTCGCCAATTTGACAGCTATCGGATTGCACAAGCATTAGAGCTAGAATATACGTTTGAAAGTAATCGCATCGAGGGAAACACAATGACTTTACGCGAAACGGATTTAGTTATCAATGAAGGTTTGACGATTTCTGGAAAAAGTATGCGGGAACATCTGGAAGTCATTAATCATCAGGAAGCCATTGCTTATATCAAAGATTTAATGCAAAAAAATACTGCTATAAAGGAACGAGAAGTTCTTTCTATCCACAATCTTATTTTGAGAGGAATTCAACCCGAAGATGCAGGTAGCTATAGAAAAGTCCAGGTGATGATTCAAGGAAGCAGTTACGTGCCTCCACAACCTTTTTTAGTCGCCAAAGCAATGGAAGATTTTTTTATTTGGTATGAAACTAATAAATCAACCTTACATCCGATAATTTTAGCTGCCGAAATGCATGAACGCTTGGTTACTATTCATCCCTTTATTGATGGAAATGGCAGGACTTCGCGCTTAGTCATGAACTTGGTTTTATTGCAGCATGGTTACATAATTGCCAATATAAAAGGGGATTATGAAAGTAGAATGCGCTATTATCAAACACTGGAAACTGCACAAACTAAAAACAACAAAGAAGATTTTTTGTTATTCATTGCTCAAATAGAAAAAGAAAGTTTAGAGCGGTATTTAACCATTATTGGTCAATAAAATTCATCTTCTGCTCCCTTCCCCTTGGGAAGGGTTGGGGATGGGATTTTAATTTTTATCTTCTAATAAAGGAACAAATCGAAACTCTCCAAACTCATGTTTCTCAAATTGAGTTTCATTTTTTCTGATTAATAAGGTCATAATCTGCACCTCTGTACCTAGTGGAATAACTAGCCTTCCTCCTATTTTGAGTTGCGCCATCAACGGTTGCGGAATAAACGGAGCGCCTGCAGTTACTATAATACTATCAAAAGGAGCGTAATTTGGTAATCCTTTGTATCCATCTCCAAAAGAGAGATATTTGGGCCTAATATTCAGTTTTGGAAATAAAATTGAGGTTTGCTTAAACAATTCTTTCTGTCTTTCTACACTAAATACTTTGGCACCTAAAAGACATAGAACAGCTGTTTGATACCCTGAACCTGTTCCTATTTCTAAAATTTTGTGTTCTTTTTTGACTTCTAATAATTGGGATTGAAAAGCAACAGTGTACGGTTGCGATATCGTTTGGCCTGCAGCAATAGGAAATGCTTTGTCTTGATAGGCATAATCTTCAAAACTGGAATTTAAAAATAAATGTCTTGGAATCTTTTTTATCGCCTCCAAAACACTTTTGTCAGTAATTCCTTTTTGCTCTAAAACGCTTACTAATTGATTCCGAAGTCCTTGATGTTTGCCTGTGTCTTTCAAAGTTTATTGTTTTATTTTGGTAAAAATAGAAAACAATTTCTGAATTCAAATGTTGGATTTTAAATTTTAAATTAACTGAAGAATTGTCCGGTATCAATAATAGATTAATCATTTTATTGTTATTTTTGTAAAAATTACATCATTATGCTGAAAATTGGAGTATTAGGTGCTGGCCATCTAGGAAAAATACATTTGCGTTTATTACAACAATCTAAAAAATATGAATTAGTGGGATTTTATGATCCAAATCAAGAAAACGCCGAAAAGGTTTCTAAAGAATTTGGATACAAACATTTTAGCACAATTGCCACCCTTATTCATGCCGTTGATGTAATCGATATTGTTACCCCAACCCTTTCTCACTACAAATGTGCCAAAGTAGCCATCAAATCCGGTAAGCATGTTTTTATTGAAAAACCTATTTCAAATACGGTCGAAGAGGCCGAAGAAATTATCGCTTTATCAAAAGAATATAATGTTAAAGGTCAGGTGGGGCATGTGGAACGTTTCAATCCAGCATTCATCGCTACCAAAAACATGATCGAAAACCCTATGTTTATTGAATCGCATCGTCTGGCTGAATTCAATCCTCGCGGAACTGATGTTCCTGTAGTCTTAGATTTGATGATTCATGATATTGATGCCATTTTGAGTGTTGTACAATCAAAAGTAAAAAATATTAGTGCTAGCGGTGTTTCAGTTATCAGTGATACACCGGATATTGCCAATGCAAGAATAGAGTTTGAAAACGGTTGTGTTGCTAATTTAACAGCGAGCCGAATTTCGATGAAAAACATGCGTAAATCTCGTTTTTTCCAGAAAGACGCTTACATCTCCGTAGATTTCTTAGAAAAGAAATGTGAGGTTGTAAAAATGAAAGATGCTCCGGAAGTTCCAGGCGATTTTGATATGATTTTACAAAATGCGGAAGGTGTAAAAAAACAAATCTACTTTTCCAATCCAGATGTAGAACAAAACAATGCTATTCTGGATGAACTGGAATCATTTGCAGATGCCATAAATACTGATTCAACACCAATTGTGACATTGGAACAAGCCTCTGAAGCGCTTCGTGTTGCGTATCAAATTATTGATTGTTTTAAAAAATAATTTTTACATAAATATTAAACTATTTTAATCCAAAATAAGAATGAAAACAATTGCCGTAATCGGAGCAGGAACAATGGGGAATGGAATTGCTCACACCTTTGCACAAAGTGGTTTTACCGTAAAATTAATAGATGTTTCAGAACAATCATTGGATAAAGGAATGGCCACTATCGCCGCTAATTTAGACCGAATGATTGCAAAAGGAAGTATCACCCAAGAAGACAAGGCTAAGACGATTACTAACATAATCACCTATACGGATATCAAAGATGGCGTTGTAGGGGTTGATTTAGTGATTGAAGCGGCCACTGAAAATGTAGCATTAAAACTGAATATCTTCAAGCAATTGAACGAAGCTTGTTCTCATAATACAATTTTGGCAACTAATACTTCTTCTATCTCAATTACTCAAATTGGAGCCGTTGTGGCACATCCGGAACGCGTTATCGGTATGCACTTTATGAATCCGGTGCCAATAATGAAACTGGTGGAAATTATTCGTGGTTATAATACTTCTGATGAAGTGACAAAAATCATCATGAATCTTTCCGAGAAGTTAGGAAAAACGCCTGTTGAAGTCAACGATTATCCTGGTTTTGTTGCCAATAGAATCTTGATGCCCATGATTAACGAAGCGGTCGAAACTTTATACAACAAAGTGGCTGGTGTTTATGAAATTGACACGGTGATGAAACTTGGAATGGGACACCCGATGGGACCTTTGCAACTAGCAGATTTTATTGGTCTTGATGTATGTTTAGCCATTTTGAACGTGATGTACGACGGTTTTAAAAACCCAAAATATGCACCTTGTCCGTTATTGGTAAATATGGTTCGTGCCGGAAAAATGGGTGTGAAATCAGGGGAAGGTTTTTACGATTATTCTGGAAGCAAAAAAGCCGAGAAGATTTCTAAACAATTTATATAATTGTAATGTTTAAAAATTGAGGGCCTAAAGTTAATACCTTTAAATTCTCAGATTTTCACTTTTCACTTTTTATATTATTATGGCTAAAATTGTCCCTTTCAAAGCTGTTCGTCCCACTCGTGATAAGGTTTGCCTTGTTACTTGCCGTTCGTATGAAGAATATGTAAATGCGGAATTAGCGGCGCAATTGGATTTCAATCCGTTGTCTTTTTTGCACATACTAAAACCTGCTTACACCAATCAGGAAACTGTTTCTTTTGAAAAAAGATACCGCCAAGTACATCAAAAATATGAGGATTTCAAAAATGAAATAATTTTAGTAAAAGACAAAAAACCCGCGATTTATATTCATAAAATTGTAACTAAAAAGCACTCTTTTACCGGAATTATCGTAGGTACTAGTGTAGCTGATTATTGCAACAATATCATCAAAAAACACGAAGATATTATCGCTTTCAGAGTCCGATTATTAAAAGACTACATGAAATATTCTGAGTTCAATACGGAACCGGTTTTGATGACCTATCCGGATAATAAAACGATTGAAAACTGGATTTTTAATTGTACCCAAAAATTAGCCGATTTTGAGTTTTCAACCACCAAAAAAGAAATTCACTACTTATGGAAAATTGAAGATGCGTTAGAAATCAATTGGCTTCAGAACATTTTTGAAAAAACAGATAGTCTTTATATTGCAGATGGCCATCACCGTACCGAAGCCTTAAAATTATTATCCGAGGAAAATGATGATCCAGACAACGCAGCCAAAAATCATATTCTGAGCTATTTAATTTCTGAAAACAATGTCAAAATATATGAATTCAATCGCTTGGTAAAAGATTTAAACGGTTTCTCGAAAGAAAATTTGATAAAGGAATTAGAAAAGAATTTCATTGTTACAAACAAATTTCAGCAGCCTTTTCAGCCTTCTCAAAAGCATCAATTCGGAATGTATCTGGACAATGAATTTTATAGCTTAATTTTACGAAAAGAAAATGAAGTTTTCTTAACGGCTTTGGATAGTTTAGACACACAAATTTTATACAAAAAAGTGTTATTGCCTATTCTTGCCATCGAAGATTTACGCAATGATGAGCGAATAGAATACCTTTCAGGAAAACAATCCGTATTGGAAGTAAAAAACAAAATTGATCAAGGAGAATTTGAAATCGGTTTCATATTATTTCCATCCAATATTGGAGAAATAAAAGCCTTGGCCGATGCCAATTTAATAATGCCTCCAAAAAGTACGTATATTGAACCAAAGTTTAGAAGCGGATTAGTCGTGTATGAACTTTAACACATTAAAATTTAAACATTAAAATGCCAATAAAAAATAATTTACTCCAAATAAAATCCACTTTACCGGAACATATAACCTTAGTTGCGGTTTCAAAGACCAAACCTGTTTCGGATTTAATGGAAGGGTATGAGGCCGGTCAACGCATTTTTGGAGAAAATAAAATCCAGGAAATGGCGGAGAAATGGGAACAAATGCCAAAAGACATTCAATGGCACATGATAGGCCATGTTCAGACCAATAAAGTCAAATTTATGGCGCCATTTGTGAGCTTGATTCACGGTGTGGATAGTTTGAAATTGCTACAGGAAATCAACAAACAAGCACTAAAAAGCAATAGAATTATTGATTGTTTATTACAAATGCATATTGCCGAAGAAGAAACTAAATTTGGTCTTGACCAAGAAGAACTTGCTTCACTCCTATCCTCAAACGAATTCCAGGAATTAAAAAACATTAGAATCGTTGGATTAATGGGAATGGCAACTTTTACAGACAAGAAAGATCAAATCAAGAAAGAATTCACCCATCTGAAATCTATTTTTGATCAATTCAAAATTCAAAATTCACAATTTACCATTCTTTCTATGGGAATGTCCGGTGATTATCAACTTGCAATTGAATGCGGAAGTACGATGGTTCGCATTGGAAGTAGTATCTTTGGAGGAAGAAATTGACTTTTGATTTGAGATTAACGAATATTGACCCGAGCGGTAGCGAACTGGCGAAGCATTTCAGATTTAAAAATCTCTACTTCAAAACTGAATACTAAAAACTGAACACTGAATACTTATTTTGTACGCAATACTAGACATAGAAACCACAGGAGGACAATTCAACGAAGAGGGAATCACTGAAATCGCTATCTATAAATTTGATGGACATGAGGTCGTGGATCAGTTCATTAGTTTGGTAAATCCGGAAATCCCAATTCAACCTTTTGTAGTTAAACTTACCGGTATTAATAATGCCATGTTGCAATCTGCTCCCAAGTTTTTTGAAGTAGCAAAACGCATCATCGAAATGACAAACGATTGTATTATCGTGGCTCATAATGCTTCTTTTGATTACAGAATCTTGAGAACCGAATTCAGACGATTAGGATACGATTTTGAAGCCAGAACACTTTGTACGGTTGAATTATCAAAAAAATTATTGCCGGAACAACCGTCCCATAGCCTAGGAAAACTCGTTCGTGCGCTTGGAATCCCAATGGCAGACCGCCACAGAGCCAGTGGTGATGCTTTAGCAACAGTCAAATTATTCAAAATTCTTTTAGAAAAAGATTTAGAGAAAGAAATTGTAAAAGATTTTATAAAGCTGGAAATCGAAAAAGGAATTGCTCCAAAATTACTGGATATTGTGTCCGGATTACCAGCAAAAACAGGTGTCTATTACATTCATAATGAGAAAGGAAATCTAATTTACATTGGCAAAAGCCGAAACATAAAAAAACGAATCAATCAGCATTTTATAGGAACTTCTGCAAAATGCAAGAAAATTCAAGCAGAAGTGTTTTCCGTAACCTATGATGAAACCGGAAGTGAATTGATCGCATTATTAAAAGAAAGCGAGGAAATAAAAATCAACAAACCCATATATAACAGAGCACAGCGAAAAAGTATTTTTCAACTGGCACTCTATGCTGAAAAAGATAAAAATGGGTATCTCAACCTAAAGCTTCAAAAAGCAGATGGACGCAAAAAAGAAATCACATCCTTTTCCTCCCTGCAAGAGGGTAAAAACGCATTATTCAGAATTACTTGTCATTATAATTTATGCCAAAAACTAACTGGTTTGTATGTTTCTAAAACCAACTGTTTTCAATACACTATAAAAGAATGTGACGGCGCTTGTATTAGCAAAGTTTCACCTGAAGAATACAATATCAGAGTTCTTACTTTTGTCGAGAAAAATAGTTTCGAAAATCAAAATATGATATTGATTGACAAAGGCAGAGCCATCAGCGAAAGATCTGCCGTTTTGATCGAAAACGGAATTTACAAAGGCTATGCTTTTTATGATTTAAATTATCAAATCAACAATATCGAAATACTGAGAAACATCCTCATTCCGATGCAAAATAACCGGGACACTAAAAATATTATCCAAGGGCACATACGAAGCAATAAAACCTTGAAAACGTTAAAATTCTAATCGTATGCTATCAATCCATCCATAATTATGCACCGAATAAAGTCAAAATTTGACACTTTCAGACAAAAAACCAATGTCATTATTTATGGCACAAATACGGCTTCCGGACGCTTGTTTGATCTGGTACTTTTAGGAGTAATTTTGTTAAGTGTTGTAATTGTGATGCTTGAAACCGTAAAAGGTTTCGATACAAAATACCACCAAGAACTCATTATCCTAGAGTGGGTCATTACGATTTTCTTTACCTTAGAATACATTCTTCGAATTATATCTATAAAAAAACCTGTCAAATACGTTCTCAGTTTCTATGGAATCATTGATTTGATTGCCACTTTACCTATGTATTTGTCCTTGTTTTATTTTGGAACAAGCGTTTTAACTGTGGTAAGGGCTTTGAGATTACTGCGATTGTTCAAAATATTGAAACATCCAAAATTCTCCAGTCAATCCACTCACCTAAAAGAAGCGCTAATTGCCAGTAGAGGAAAAATATTAATTTTTATCTATTTCATGTTGATCAGCAGCATCCTGATAGGCTCCGTTATGTATGTGGTAGAGGGTAAAGAAAGCGGTTTTACCAGCATTCCCACCAGCATTTATTGGACCATTGTAACACTCACAACCGTTGGCTACGGTGACATATCGCCCATAACACCATTAGGCCAAGCTATAGCATCAGTAGTAATGATCATGGGATATGGAATAATAGCCGTTCCTACGGGTATCGTTTCAGCTGAATTTGCAAACAGCAACCGTAAAAAACCAAGAGCCGAAAGAATTAATCCATGCACCGTTTGCGGAACTGACGGTCATGAATATAATGCAAAATACTGCTACCATTGTGGCACCGAATTATAATTTATTAATTTGAAGCAATTCCAGCTGTACACTGCAACTCCTCGTTATTCCAGTTGTTTTTCTAAGGCTAAAAAGGAGCTTCCTCCGGTCGCTCTTTTACACCAAGAAAAAAAACTGCAATACCTCCGGGGTTTCCGTTTCCATCTGGGCTAAAAACTATGAAATACCTAATCACCATTATCGGACCCACAGCGATAGGAAAAACTTCCTTGAGCATCATTTTGGCTAATTATTTTAAATGCGATATCCTGTCATGTGACAGCCGACAGTTTTTCAAGGAAATGACCATCGGAACCGCAGTTCCAAACCAAGCCGAGCTAGCAACAGCTACCCATCATTTTATCCAAAACAAATCCATATTCGAGAATTATACCGTAGGTGATTTCGAGAAAGAAGCCATTGCAAAACTGGACGAATTATTTCTGACCAATGATTATGCTATACTAGTTGGTGGTTCGGGATTATATGTAGACGCAATCCTAAAAGGTTTTGATGAATTTCCAGAAATAGACCCTACAGTTCGCTCAGCAATAACACTGAATTATGAAAAACTGGGAATTGGGTATTTGCAACAAAAACTCGAAGTTTTAGATCCTAATTATTACAAAACTTTGACTGTCGAGAATTCTCAAACCTTACAAAATCCACAACGTATGATGCGTTTCGTAGAAGTATGTATTGGTGCCGGAAAACCATATTCTTCTTTTTTAAATCAAAAGCAAAACAGTCGCAACTTCACTCCTATTTTAATTGGTTTAGAAGCCGACAGAAAGGGTATCTATAACCGAATTAATCAACGTGTAGATGCCATGATGAACGAGGGTTTATTAGCGGAAGCAAAAACGTTATTCCAGAATAAAGAATTGAACGCCTTGCAAACAGTGGGTTACAGAGAACTATTCCGTTATTTTGACAGGGAAATTTCATTAGAATTTGCCATTGAAGAAATAAAGAAAAATACCCGCCGATTCTCAAAACGTCAACTCACTTGGTTCAAAAAAAATGAAAACACCAAATGGTTTGATTTTGAAACTCCTTATGAAACGATTGTGAAGTACATCAATTCAAAAAAATAAAAATATCATTATTGACGACGATCAAAAAAATTTAACCACTAATTCGCTAATAAAAAACCTATACTTCGAATATAATTAGCGGTCATTATTATTATTTATAAAATGTTTTGTTTTAACAATCCCTATAAACAAAAGAAGTACAACAAAAAAGCCTTTTTAAACCCATTACTAATAATTACAATCTATAAATATGCCCATTTCACCTAACTTCACATCTATTCTTAGCAAAGACTGGGAAATCAATTTTACACAATGTGCTCCAAACGGGTTTTTAAAATACACTGATTTGTGTTCTATATTACAATTAACAGCAGCTGCACATTCAGAAATTGGTGGAATCAGTTTTACGGACATGCAGGAATTTAATCAAGCGTGGGTTTTGAGCAGAATGCGTGTTGAAGTTACTAAATTACCTAAATCCGGAGATGTCGTAACGGTAAAAACCTGGATCAATTCCTTAGAGAATTCCCGTTCAGTACGGGCGCTGGAAATGCAAGTAAATGGAGAAAAAATTGTGGGTTCAGAGACTTTCTGGGCTGTATTCAATACTAAAAAAAGACGGCCGGAAGCATTGGCGTTGCCGTTCGAGCATTTTGAAGTATATCCAGAAAAAAAAGCTACTCATGAAGGTTTTTCTAAAATTAATTTCAATCAGGAGAAAGAAATAGTTTTTGAAAAAACCATTTTCTTATCGGATTTAGACATTGTAAATCATGTTAATAATGTCAAATATCTGGAATGGTGTTTGGATCTGGTTGATGAAAAATTAATCCTGAATCAGGAAATTATTAGTTTCGAAATGAATTTCCTAAAAGAATTATCTCTAAAGGATAACGTAATTATTCATGAAACTATTTCTAAAAATGAAACTATTTTTAGTATTACAAAAGAAGAAAAAACCAATTTCGCTTTGCAATTAAACTGGAAATAAATATTTTTAAAATAAAAAAAGCCTCAATTTCTTGAGGCTTATAGCTACTTATTCTGCTACTTTATTTTTTACAACTAATCTAAATCCTTCTCCGTGGATATTCAAAATTTCAACATCTTCATCCAGTTTAAGGTATTTCCTCAGTTTTGCTATATAAACATCCATACTTCTGGATGTAAAGTAATTATCATCTCTCCATATTTTTGTCAAGGCTAATTCTCTTGGCATCAAATCATTTTCATGAAGAATCAACATCTTCAACAAATCATTTTCTTTTGGAGATAATTTAATTGGCTCTTCAGTATTAAAAGTTAAAAAACGAAGTTTTGAATTTAAATAAAACTTCCCAATATTAAATTCAAATTGTACTTGTTCTGCTCTGGTATCTGATGATTTTCTTTGAATTATAGCTTTGATTTTCATCAACAATACTTCTGAATCAAAAGGTTTATTTAAGTAATCATCCGCACCCGCTTTGTAGCCTTTCAACACATCCTCTTTCATCGATTTTGCAGTTAAAAAGATAATTGGAACTTCGTTGTTTTTTTCTCTGATTTCTTTTGCTAAAGTATAACCATCTTTGTAAGGCATCATTACATCCAGAATACACAAATCATAAGTATCTTTTTTAAATTTTTCGAAACCTTCCATTCCATTTTTGGCTAAAGTGACGTCAAAATCATTTAGCATTAAATAATCTTTCAAAACCGCACCAAAATTCAGGTCATCTTCCACTAAAAGTATTTTCTTATTTACATTTTCCATATTCTAATTTATTAATGGTAATTTTATTATGAAGGTACTCCCTTTTCCCTTTTCACTTTCTACATATACTTGACCGTTGTGGTCATCTACAATTCTTTTTACATACGCTAAACCTAATCCATGCCCTTTGACATTATGAATGTCGCCGGTATGTTCTCTATAAAATTTTTCAAAAATTCTTTTTTGAGCTATTTTACTCATTCCTAAACCGTTATCTTTAACTTTGATAATAACCATATCTTTTACATTTTCAGTAAAAATGTCTATTTCTGGCACATTAGGTGAATATTTTATAGCATTTTCTAAAATATTGACAATCACATTGGTAAAATGAACATCGTTGAGTAATACGGTAGTTCTTAAAGCGCCAAAGTGACTTCTAATGGTTCCTTCTCTATCTTCTAAAATTAGATTTACATGTTCAATAGCATCATTTATAATGTCATGTACATTGAGCGTCTCTTTGATAATGTCCAGTTCTTTCTTTTCTAGTTTAGAAATTCTTAATACATTCTCTACCTGGGCGTGCATGCGTTTATTCTCGTCTTTAATCATCTGAAGGTATCGTAAAACCTTCTCCTTATCATCTATTATTTTTGGATTTCGTATCGCATCTAATGCTAAATTAATTGTGGCTATTGGAGTTTTAAACTCGTGCGTCATGTTATTAATAAAATCATTTTTAATTTCAGAAATTTGACGTTGCCGGATCAATTGATTCAATGCACTTGAATACGCAATCAAAATAATTAGAGTAAAAACAATTGAAAGTACGGTAATACTTACGAGTTCCGACAATAAAAATTTCTTTTTAAGCGGAAATGTAACCAACAAATCATACTTACTGCTTCCTTCATTATCAATAAATACCGGAATAGAATAGGTAGCATCTTTATCATATTTAAACTCGCTTGATTTGATTTTAGTCGCTAAATTATTGCTGTAAATACCAAATTCAAATTTTGTTTCAATACCGTGTTCTTCTAATTCTTTCTTGATTAATTTTTGTAAAACACTGCTCGAAACACGTTCCTCAAGCGGCATTGCTGACAATACATCTTTTGCTGAAATTTTAAAAAGAGCATTGTCTAAAATATCTAAATTTCCTTCTTTTTCAATTCTAATATCTGGAATCAAACTTTGATTCCCACCTAATTTGTCAATAGAATTATTGTTATACACTTCTGTAACGCGTTTAGAACTAAAATTCTTGAATTTTTCACTATCAAATTTCTTATCAAAGAACGTAGGAGAAATATTGTAATTCTCAGAAATTATACTGTTTGAGTATATAATAGTTTCGTTTGTTCTTGGATTTTTCTGAACGTAATAAAACTCTAATATATCGTCCTTTTTAGGAACTTTTCCGGTACTATCCTTGTAATGATTTATTTTGTCATAAAAATTATACTCTTCTTGTTTTTGAAGATTATTCGCCACATTACCAATAACTTGCTTAACATGAAACTTAAATTGCTCATCATTATTTTTAAACGAGGTATTGAACCAATATACCTGAACTAAAATTATCCCTATTAAGGACAAGCTCATTAATAAAACAAGTAATCTAAAAAAAAGTTTATTCATCAAAACAAATTTAGTATTTTAACAATATATTAAATAATAGATTAACCAAACATTAACAACTATGCTTGTTTTTATACAATCTTTAATATTTTAAGAATTTCATTTGCCTCCTGCTTTGCTGTTTCAAGTGAAACATTATGAATAACAAAATCACTTTTGTCAATTCTCTGTTTATCAGTCCATTGTGAATTTATTCGTTTCAAAACAAGATCTCGGTTTGATTTATCTCTGGCAATTACCCTTTGAATTCTCAATTCTAACGGTACTGTAACCGTTATAATAAAATCACATTCTTTATCACGCCCACTTTCAAATAAAATAGCCGCTTCATAGATAATAAACGGCGCCGTCTCTTGTTGTAAAATCCATTGATCAAAATGTTTTTTTACTGCCGGATGAATAATAGCATTGAGTTTTTCTAATTTTTCAGGTTCCTCAAATACGATTTTAGCTAATTTTTCTCTATTTAACAGGTTAATTTCAAAAACAGAACTCCCAAATTCGTTTTTTATGGCTTTTAAAATCACAGCAGATTCCATCATTTTTCTGGCCTCCGCATCCGCAATATAAACGGGAATCCCAAATGATTCAAAATATTTTGCAAGGGTAGTTTTGCCACTTCCTATGCCTCCGGTTAAACCAATGATTTTTGTCATCTTACACTTTAAAAAATAATTCTGGAAAAGCCTCTTGTGGTTTTTGCCTTAAAATAATAACTTTATAATAGGATTTTATGAAACCTAAACCGTAACCATAAAACTGTTTCCAAACCGCTATTAATGATAAATAACCTATTTTAAGGCTCTTATTCTGGTAAGAAGAGACCAAGAACAATACCAAAAAGTAAATAAAATACAACTGAAGCAGATAATCAAAATTAAAAATTAACAACAATACAATTGAAAAGAAAAATCCAATGATGAAAACCGAAGGAAAGAAAAAAGTAAGCTTATTGTATTTTGGATACCAACTGTTAAGAATTGGTCGTGCTTTTCCAAATTTATTTACCTGAGTTGAAAACTTATCCCAGTCGATTCTTCGTTTGTGATATACAAATGCTTGTGGGAAAAGTGTGGTTTCAAAACCTAAGTTCCACAAACGAATTGACAAATCAGGATCTTCTCCTGGATGAATATTTCCAAAACCTTTGGATGCTTCAAAAGCTTTGCGAGACAGCCCCATGTTAAAACTTCGGGGCTGAAACTTATCGATTTTTTCAGAACCGCCTCTAATTCCTCCTGTGGTTAAAAAAGAAGTCATTGCAAAATTAATTGCTTTTTGGATGTCTGAAAAACTATCTAAAGCCTTGTCCGGTCCTCCAAAACAGTCTACATAATTTTGCTTTAAAGCCGTATCAACTTCAGACAAGTACTGCTCAGGTATAATACAATCCGAATCAAAAATGATAAAGTAATCCCCTCTGGCTTTTTTCATTCCATAATTTCTGGAATCGCCAGGTCCTGAATTCTCTTTGTAATAATAGGAAATATCAAGTCTGTCTCCATATTTTTGAGCAACATCCTGACACACTAAAGCAGAACCGTCTTCTACGATTACAATTTCAAATATCTCTTTATAGGTTGTATGAGACAAACTTTCTAAAAGTTCATCTACTTCGTCTGGGCGATTGTAAACTGGGATTATTAAGGAAAATAACATAAATCAAAATGAGGTATTAGTAGTCTGTTTTTAGGTCTTTAAAATTTTAACAAATATAATGGTTATCCATAAAAAAACCATCAACTATTAATTGATGGTTTTATAAATACTATTTTAAGGTACAATAATTAAGAAATACTTTTAATGTTTACCACTTCGTTTGTATCCGCTTTGTAATCTACACCATCCACGTCAAAACCAAATAAATTGTAAAAATCTTTTCTGTATCCTACTAAATCTCCTATTTCGGATAAATTTTCAGTTACAGCCTCCATCCACAATTTAGCTACTTTTTCCTGAACATCAGGACGCATCTCTAAATCATCAATCCTAATTCTTCCTTTTTCGTCAACAGGAACTTCATTGCCGGTAAACAATCGTTCTTGATACAAACGCTGAATTTGCTCAATACATCCTTCGTGTATACCTTCTTCCTTCATTATTCGATATAATAAAGAAATATACAATGGAATAACCGGAATTGCAGAACTTGCTTGTGTAACCAATGCCTTATTTACAGAAACAAATGCTTTTCCATCAATAGCTGCTAAACTGTCCGTGATTGCAAATGCAATCGATTCAAGATGATCTTTGGCCCGACCAATTGTACCTTTTCTATACACTGCCTCAGTCAATGATGGCCCAATATACGAATAAGCAACAGTTGTAGCGCCTGGAGCTAATAGATTTTGAGCTTTTAGAGCATCAATCCACATCTCCCAATCTTCCCCGCCCATAACGGCGACTGTGTTTTCTATATCATCACCAGTGCAAGGCTCAATTGAAATTTCAGAAACTTTACCAGAATGAAAATCAACTGTTTTATTGGTAAAAGTACCACCAATTGGTTTCAAAACAGAACGATGCAATATTCCTGTTACAGGATGCATACGAACGGGAGAAGCTAAACTGTAGATTATTAAGTCCACTTGACCTAAATCAGCTTTTATAAGATCTAATGTTTGTTGCTTTACTTCATTCGAAAAAGCATCTCCATTGATACTTTTTGCATACAAACCTGCTTTATGCGCTTCATTTTCAAAAGCTGCAGAGTTGTACCAACCTGGTGAAGCTGTTTTTCCTTCAGAAGGAGCTTTTTCAAAAAATACACCAATAGTTGCTGCATTAGAACCAAAAGCACTTGTAATTCTGGAAGCCAAACCAAAACCGGTTGAAGCCCCAATTACTAATACATTTTTAGCTCCGTTGATTGCGCCTTTTGATTGTATGTATTCTATTTGATTTTTTACATTTTGCTCGCATCCTTTTGGGTGTGATGTCGTACAAATAAATCCTCTCATTCTAGGTTCTATAATCATAATTCTATTGTTTATTTGGTTAAACGTTTAATCGGTAATAGATTAAACACATAACTAAGTTTATCTTTATTTATTTATCTTTTTAAGTTGACAAATATAAGGCATTTCTTTAGTTCAACAAGGCTTTGGCATGATTTAAGGCTGAGTCGGAAACGATTGTTCCAGATAACATTTGCGCGATTTCAACAATTCTTTCATCGTTATTTAAAAGCTTCAATTCAGATTGCGTATCCTCGCCAACAGTCGATTTAAACACTTTGAAATGAGCATTCCCTTTTGCCGCAATTTGGGGTAAATGCGTAATTGCAAAAATTTGCATTTGCTGACTCATTTCTTTCATAATTTCCCCCATTCTAATGGCTATTTCTCCGGAAACACCAGTGTCAATTTCATCAAAAATTAATGTTGGTAATTTTGAATAGTGTGCCAATATCGCCTTAACAGCAAGCATAATCCTTGACATTTCTCCACCAGAAGCTACTTTTTTTAACAAACCAAAATCCGTCCCTTTATTGGCCGAAAATAAAAACTGAAGCTCATCTTTTCCGTTTTGAAAATAGGTTTCAGTTGATTTTACATCCATTTTAAAGCGCACATTAGGCATTCCTAAAGTTTCTAAAATCGCAATCAACTTTTGGGATAAAACTGGAATCGAATTCAATCTATTCGTATGAATTGTAGTTGAAAAAACATCTAATTCAACGGTTTTTTGCTTTAGAGAAAGCGTCAGTGCAGCGATCTCTTCTTCCATATTTCCTAATTCTAATACTGAATTTTCTAGATTCATCTGAATTTGAAGTAGTTCATCCACAGATGACACCTGATGTTTCTTTTGCAAGGTAAAAATCACCTGAAGCTTTTGACTAATTAAATCCAATTGTTCCGGATCATTGATCAATTTTTCAGAACAACGATTCATTTCTTCCAAAACATCTTCAAATTCAATCGTTACGCTTGTAATTCTTTCTAACAAAGATTGGTAATCCGCTGAAAAAACAGCAATTTTTTGTAATGAAACCTTAATTTCATTCAAATTATGCATCACACCCATTTGTTCTTCATTGGCTATAGCCAAAGATTTATCAATAGATTCCTTGATAATTTCAACATTATTTAATTTTTCAAAATCAGCCTCAAGAGATTCTTGTTCACCTGATTTTAATTGCGCTGCTACCAATTCTTCCAATAAAAAAGTATTGTATTCCTGCTCTTTCTTAGATTCGCTTTGTCTTTTCAGTAACGAATTTAATTTGGATCTATCCGATTTATATTTTTTTAAAAGCGACTGATACTCCAGAATTATATTTTTATTTGTGGCAATAGCATCTATAATTTCAAACTGTACATTTTCATCCGAAAGTTCTTGAGTTTGTTGTTGCGAATGAATATCAATCAAGAATAAGCTCAATTCCTGCAATTCCTGAAGATTTACGGGGCTGTCATTAACAAACGCTCTTGATTTTCCTGAAGGCAGGATTTCGCGTCTAATTATAGTGTCATTTTCATAGTCTAAATCATTTGTTTCAAAAAAAGGAAGTAAATTATACTTAGAAATTTCAAAATGAGCCTCAATAATACACTTTTCTTCTTTGTTTTTTAGAGAAGTCAAATCGGCTCTTTTTCCTAAAACAAGCCCCAATGCACCTAAAATTATTGATTTTCCTGCACCAGTTTCTCCAGTGATTGTTGAGAAACCTTTTGAAAAATCGATTGTCAATTTTTCTATTAAAGCATAGTTTTTTATCGAAAGTGACGTTATCATTTATTTGTTTTTTTTATTGGAACCGGGGATTAAATTAAAATCTGGCCGCTAATTAATAGTGTATCAGTGCCCATTTGCTAGAATTCAAAGGAGAAATTTTATTTAGATTATCAACTAAATCTGAAATTGTGATACTAGGACCACCTGAAAATACAGCTACAATTTCATCTGATTTAGCATCAAAAAAGACACGGGTTAAAAACGCATTAGGTCTTGAAGCATTTAACTTAGCTAAATCAATTAAAGATCCTTTTATTTTTTCTTTAGCCTCTTTTAAATCCTGATTCATCAAATCTAATCCGGAATGGTACTCAAACATCGTTTGTCGAACTTGTTTGAATGCCGGGGATAAAATATCATTTATCAAAAAATAACGGTTTTGATTTCCATCGGCCTGACTCCATCCTTTTGATCCTCCTTGCTGTGCTACATTTAAAATATTCTGAGCAGTTTCAAAATAAGGATTTCCGGATTCCATCACAAAAGTATCCGCATCCATTCCTAAAATGACATAACTGTAAAAAGAAAGAACCGAAACTAAATTAGAATCAAAACTGGTAGGGTTAAAAATTAAATTTTCAAACTCAGTATACCGAAAACTAAAATCTTTGTCGTTATAATTTAAAACTGGTGAAGTGTACGATGAATTAAAAACCGGACGGGATGATTGTACCTGGATGGTGGCTATAAATTGATCGGAATTATTAGCAGAAACAGTAATATAAATTGAGCAATTAATTTTTTCATTTTGCTTCACTGTTTGACCAGTCCAATCTGTTTTGTTTACAAACTCACTGATCGAGGTTTGCAAGGTTTTAAAAACTTGTTGATTGGTAACACTCAATCGCTGTGCATCAACCGTTACAGTACAATTCAATTGTTGTGCTTGGACACCTCCAAAAATAAAAAGCAGCACAAAAGTAAATATTTTATTCATCTGTAGATTTCTGTTTTTTTATCTATCACTATAAATCACAACCGTTATTTACTTATAGATTGTCATGCACTACCTTAGTTTTTCAAAATGCGCTATTACTTTATTTAGTATATCATCCGCAACAGCCTCTTTCGATTTTAATTCCATTGGTTCAAGATTAAAAAACTGGTCTATAAAAGTAACTTTATTCGTTGGTTTTCCAAAACCGGCACCCTGATCTTGAAGGGAATTCAAAACGATCAAATCTAAGTTTTTTTTCTGAATTTTCAGCTTTGCATTTTCGATTTCATTTTCTGTTTCTAAAGCAAAACCAATCAGAAACTGATTTTTCTTCAGCGTTCCCAAAGAAGCTAAAATATCCTTGGTTTTCTCGAGTTCAATTACAAAATTATCAGCTGCCTTTTTAATTTTTTGTTTAGCTACATTCTTGGGCTTATAATCCGCAACTGCTGCTGCTGCAATGGCGACATCTACATCAGCGTACCTCTGGTGGCAGGCTAGATACATCTCTTCGGCAGAGACTACATTAATAACTTCAATCAAGGAATTTGAAACTGTAAAATGTGTTGGTCCACTTACTAAAATTACTGAAGCACCTAGATTAGCAGCGCTAATTGCTATATCAAAACCCATTTTACCCGAAGAATGATTTCCTATAAAACGCACGGGATCGATTGCTTCATAAGTAGGACCCGCAGTAATTAATATTTTTTTCCCTTTAAGAGGTAATTTATTGTTTAAATCCGCCTCAATAAAAGCCACGATATTCTCTGGTTCCGCCATTCTACCTTCTCCGGACAATCCACTTGCCAATTCGCCTGTTTCGGCAGGAATTATTGTATTACCAAATTGTGTCAAAGAGGAAAAATTAGCAATAGTTGAAGGATGTTTGTACATATCTAAATCCATTGCAGGAGCAAAATACACGGGACATTTTGCGGATAAATAGGCTGCAATCAATAGATTATCACAAATACCATTTGTCATTTTAGACAATGTATTTGCTGTAGCTGGCGCAATAATCATCAAATCAGCCCAAAGTGCCAATTCAACATGATTGTTCCATTTTTCATCTTCATTGTCTTGGTTATAAAAACTAGAATAAACCGGATTTTTGGATAACGTAGATAATGTAAGAGGGGTTACAAAATCCTTAGAAGCAGGTGTCATTATCACTTGGACATGTGCACCTGCTTTTATGAAAAGTCGTACTAATGAAGCGGTTTTATAGGCTGCAATTCCACCAGAAATTCCTAGTAAAATTTTCTTACCGTTTAAAACTGACATAGCATTTATTATTTATTAGAGTCTCTGTGGTAAATTTTACCATCTAACCATTCTTGAACTGCTAAAGCGTGTGGTTTAGGCAGTTTTTCGTAAAATTTTGAAACCTCAATTTGTTCTTTGTTTTCAAAAACTTCTTCAAGACTATCATTATATGTTGCAAACTCTTCTAATTTCTCTGTCAATTCTTTTTTAATTTCTGAATTGATTTGGTTTGCTCTTTTAGCCATAATGGTTATTGCTTCATACACATTACCAGTAGGTTCTTCAATAACAGTTTTATTATATGTTATTGTATTTACTGGAGCATTCGTCTTTTTTAAATCCATGACTTTATTTATTTAGTAAATTTTTGTAAATCTTTTTCTATTTGAGCTAACATTTGGTTCGCTACTTTTATATATTTCGTTTCAGCATTAAATTTTATCAAATTTGCTTGCGCTGTTTTTGCAACATTCAAACGTTCTTCCATTTTTGCAGGAACACTATTTATTGCCAGTTGGTAAGCTGAATCTAATTTAAAAAACAATGCGTCCTCTTTTAGTGGTGTTCCTGGATAATCTGCAACAAAATTATCTAAAGCAATTATCGCTGATTTAAAATCAGAAATCGTATGGTATCCTTTAGCATTTTCAAAGACTTTTTTTTGTATTTTCTCGCTAAGCATTTTAACGGAAGCATTGGCATCAGCCAGATATTCTGAGTTTGGATAACTATCAATAAACAGTTGTAATTTATCCAATGCTTTGTTCGTGTCCGTTTGATCTAGACTATAAGAAGGAGAAAGCATCGAGTAACTTTTTGCCCCTAAATAAGCTGCTTCTTGTATTTTTTCGCTTTTAGGATATCCTGAAACAAAGCTTTCAAATTGATATCCTGCTAAATAATATTGCTTTGTCTTGTAATAGGATTGCGCAAACATATAAAACAATTTTTCTGCTTGAGGCTTTCCTCTGTATGCTGGGCCAATCTGCTCAAAAATACGAATTGCTTTAGAAAATTTTCCTGTATCGTATAATTTAGTCGCCATTTCAAACTTGACAGCTACATCTTCGGTTTTTAGTGCTCTTTGGTATTCGTTACAAGAACTAAAAAAAACTACAAGAAGCAATAGAGATATTATTTTTTTACTCAACATTTAATATTGTTTTTTAGATTTCGTGAATCTTTGATTTCATTTTTTTGCTTTTTTCATGATTCCTTTGGCTGAAACAACCTAGCAAATCATACCGAAGTTTCGGTGGCAAATTTAGTTATTAATTTAGCGACTTCAAAATATATTTTTTGTTTAAAAAAATGCTACTTTTTCATCCTTATTTATTCATTTTTTTTACAAACTGATCAATTCTATTTGCTAGTGAATCATCTACTTTTACCAGTGGCAAACGCACTGTATTTTCAGAAATCCCTAGTGATAGAAAGACTTGTTTAATTCCTGCTGGATTTCCCTGCTCAAAAATCATGTCAATACAATCTGATAAAAGATACTGTGTTTTGAACGCTTCATCTGTCTTTCTGTTTAAGCCCAATCGAATCATTTCAGAAAATTCTTTAGGGAAACCTTGACCAATAACTGATATCACACCTGCTCCACCTGCTAAAACCATTGGTAAAGCTATCATATCATCACCAGAAATTACAAGAAAATCTTTTGGTTTGTTTTTCAATAATTGCATTGCCTGAACAAGATCTCCTGCTGCTTCCTTTATGGCTACGATATTTTCGAAATCATTTGCCAAACGCAGAACAGTCGAAGGCAACATATTACTTGCCGTTCTTCCCGGAACATTATATAAAATCACTGGAATGGGAGAGGCTTCAGCAACAGCCTTGAAATGCTGGTAAATCCCTTCCTGAGTAGGTTTGTTATAGTACGGAGAAACGGAAAGTATTGCCGTAAACGCAGTTAAATCTCTTGTTTTTAACTCTTCAACAACTTTTAAGGTATTATTACCTCCTACTCCAAGCACTAAGGGCAAAGTGCCATTATTAGCTTCGATTACAGTACGGATGACCAATTCTTTTTCCTCTGGAGACAAAGTTGCATTTTCTGCAGTGGTACCCAATACTACCAAATATTCAATTCCTCCATCGATAGAAAAATGTACAATTCTTTTTAAAGCTTCGGTATCTATTGAAAAATCTTGTTTAAAAGGAGTTACAAGAGCAACACCTGTTCCTATTAATAATTGCATATTATTTTATATTTTGTTTAATAATTTTAAATATTTGAATAACTCACTTGAAAAAATACGGTAACTATTAACCTCTGTTTTAATCATGAAATGATTTAATCTTTGGTCTATGGATGAAAAACCAACCTTGAATTGTGCTTTTGAATTATGGGTAACTTGCAATAAAATTGCTTTTTCTATATCGTAATAGCTTATTAATAAATCGGATTTTTCATTGCTAAAAGCATTAACCTCCGTGGATGCAATTTGTCCTTTCCAATTGAGATCTCGAGCACTAAATATAGGATATTTTTTTTCGCTAATTCGTTTTAATTTATCGTTATAAACAATAATTTTGATATTTTCAGGCAAAATTCCATAGGATAAAATTTCCTTTACCAGCAATTCAGTCTCAGCAAAACCAGTAGTATCAACGACTAAACCAATTGTTTGCACACCAGCCACAGATCCATTACTTTTTAAATTCTGAAAGCTGTTTTTTAATGTTTTTTTTACAAAAAAATTCTTTATATAATTTAAAAACATAGTACTTTTACTTGATTACAAAATTAATTAATTAAGTTGCATTTAAAATGGTAAATCTAAAAAAGTATAACGACGTTTCTAAACTTTTTGTTATATTCTTAACATTTTTATTTGTTGCTTCGTGCAGCAAACAAAATTACTATGTTACTAAAATTGAAGGAAAACGAATTCCTGTCACTGAAAAAGAAAATCAAGTCTCTACTACAGACCCCATAGGAAAACAAGCCCTGCAAATTGAAAATTTCATCAAACCGTATCGGGAACACATCAATAAAGATTTAGATAGTGTCCTTGCGTATTGTCCGGAAACATTAGACAAGAGTTCTGGAAAATGGCAAACTACAATTGGTAATCTGATGGCCGATGTCACATTAAAACGAGGTAATGTTGTGTTTCAAGCTAGAGAAAAAAAGAATATCGACATTTGTTTGCTGAATAGCGGAGGGATTCGCTCTATACTTCCAAAAGGGAATGTCACCGCCCGAACGGCTTTTGAAATTATGCCTTTTGAAAACAGTCTGGTCGTTATTGCGCTAAAAGGAGAACAAATCCTTGAAATCGTTTCCTACTTTATTGCTGAAAAAAAACCGCATCCATTAGCTGGATTAACCTTTACTATTGACAAAAACAATCTTCCAAAAAATATATTGGTTCAAGGAAACCCTGTTCAGCAAGAAACTATTTATTATGTAGGAACCAATGATTATTTATCAAATGGTGGTGACAATATGAATTTCTTTAAAAAAGGAGTTCAAAAATTTGATTTAGAGTACAAACTACGAAATATACTGATTGATTATTTTAAAGAAGTGGATACTATTCCTGTGATAAATGATGTTCGGATTACGGTTGAATAAAAAAGGGTAATAAACAATCCAAAGTAATTTTGAAAACATAAAGCATAGCCCCGATTAAAGTGAAAATCCTTTTTTATCGTTTTTTAACGATAAAAAAGATTGCAACGAAAAGCGGGAAATAGCTCCAAAAAAATATAAAATGAAAAGAAGAGAATTTATTGAGAAAACAGCTGCTGGATCAGCTTTATTAGGTTTAGGTGTATCCTTGAGCAGTTTTGAGTGGTCTAAAACCAAACAACTAACAATTTTACACACCAATGATGTACACAGTTATATTGATCCTTTCCCAGCAGATCATCCCAGAAATGCTAATATGGGCGGTGTGGCCCGAAGAGCCGCTTTGATTGAAACGATTCGGAAAGAAAATCCAAATGTATTATTGCTGGATGCAGGCGATATTTTTCAGGGAACCCCTTATTTTAATTATTACGGAGGTGAATTAGAATTCAAATTGATGAGCATGATGGAGTACGACGCTTCTGCAATAGGGAATCATGATTTTGACAATGGTGTAGAAGGTTTGCATGCGCAAATGCCACACGCTAAATTTGAGTTCCTATCTGCCAATTATGATTTTAAAAACACGGTGATGGATGGTTTTGTAAAACCCTATAAAATATTCAACAAAAACGGAATAAAAGTAGGTGTTTTTGGACTCGGGATAGAGCTTGCTGGCTTAGTAGACAAGGCAATGTATAAGGAAACGGTGTACAATGATCCGATTGAAACGGCTCAAGATATGGTTCGGATTTTAAAGAAAGAACAGCAATGTGATATCATAATTTGTTTGTCTCATTTAGGGTATAAATACAGAGACGAACCTGCCAAAATATCTGATTTAAAATTGGCCGAGCTGACTCAGGATATAGATTTGATTATTGGTGGACATACCCATACTTTTCTGGACAAACCAACGGTTATAAAAAATCTTGTAGGCAAAGAAGTTTTAGTAAATCAGGTAGGTTGCTATGGTATAAATCTGGGTAGAATTGATTTTTATTTGGATAACAATAAAGCAAAAGCTTTTGAAGGAAAATCGATCATAGTGTAACTGTAATCGATTTTTTCGATGAAATTAAACCATTTTATACCAATTATTTTTTGAACAAAACCAACCGTTATTCTATTCATTGTTTATTTTTAAGTCCGGATTTAAACTTTGGGCATTAATTCCAAATTTATAAAAACAGATTAGCGTGCTATAAATAAGACCAATTGTTTAATAACATAGAACATTACTATGTAAAAACACCTTTACAAGAATTTCAAACAATACATCAAAAAACAGACAATTAATATTCTGGCAAAAAAATATATTTTTAATCAGTCTCTGCAGTAGAACTATGAATTAAATTGATAAAATCATCTTCTGAAATTATTGGGACATTTAGTTTATTGGCTTTATCTAATTTAGCAGGCCCCATATTGTCTCCAGCTACAACATAATCCGTTTTTGCTGAAATAGAATTCCCTATTTTGCCTCCATTATCTTCAATTGCTTTTTTCAAATCGTCTCTGGAAAATTTCTCAAAAACTCCTGAAACTACAAAAGTCTTTCCTGAAAGTTTATCCGTGGCATTTGGATTTATTTTTTCAAAAATTTCAAATTGTACGCCATGTTTTTTTATTCTCTCAATGATACTTCTATTTTCTTGATTTTCGAAAAAATCAATTACGCTTTGTGCAATTCGGTCTCCAATTTCATCCACTAAAATCAAATCCATCAAAGTCGCCTGACCCAAGGTATCAATGTTTTTATAATGTTTAGCCAATTTCTTCGCTACTGTTTCTCCTACAAAGCGAATTCCAAGTGCGAACAAAACGCGTTCGAAAGGAATATTTTTCGAATTAGCAACACCATTCACTAAATTTTCAGCTGATTTTTGTGCCATTCGCTCCAATGGTAAAATCTGATCTACCGTCAATTCATACAAATCGGCATAATTATGCACTAATCCATTATTAAAAAGTAAAGCTATCGTTTCTCCGCCAAGACCTTCAATATCCATGGCTTTTCTAGAAATAAAATGCTGAATTCTTCCAATGATCTGCGGTGGGCAACCATAAAAATTTGGACAATAATGATTGGCTTCACCTTCACTTCTCACTAATTTTGTATTGCATTCCGGACAATGCGTGATGTATTTTGTAGGCTCCGAGACATCGGATCGTTTTGTTAAATCGACTGCTATAATTTTGGGAATAATCTCTCCTCCTTTTTCTACAAAAACAGTATCTCCTTCACGAATATCTAGCTTTTCTATTTGATCTGCATTGTGTAAAGAAGCCCTTTTTACAATGGTTCCAGCTAATTGAACGGGTTCAAGGTTAGCCACGGGAGTTATAGAACCAGTGCGTCCTACCTGATACGAAATAGAATTTAATTTTGTTGAAACTTGTTCTGATTTGAATTTATAAGCGATGGCCCAACGAGGCGATTTAGCAGTAAAACCCAGTTCCTCTTGATAATGAAAAGAATTTATTTTAACTACTACGCCATCCGTTTCATAAGGAAGAGTATGTCTATGAGTGTCCCAATGATTAATGAATTCAAAAACTTCTTCTAGATTACGAGCCAGTTTTGCTTCTTTGGGTGCTTTAAAACCCCAATTTCTTGCCGTTTCTAATCCTTCAAATTGCGATTTAAAAGGCAAATTATTGCCAATTAAAAAATACAACAAACAATCCAAAGGTCGTTTTGCCACTTCAGCACTATCTTGCAATTTTAGACTTCCTGAAGCCGTATTTCGAGGATTTGAATAGGGAGTTTCTCCAATTTCTATTAGTTCCTGATTCATTTTATCGAACCCGGCAAAGGGCAAAATGATTTCACCGCGAATATCAAATGTCGCAGGGAAATTTCCTTTCAACTTAAGCGGAATTGATTTTATGGTTTTAATATTATTAGTCACATCGTCCCCTTGAAAACCATCGCCACGCGTAACAGCACGTTTTAATTTTCCGTTTTCATACGTAATACTGATAGAAGCTCCATCGTATTTTAGTTCACAAGTATATTCTAATGGAACATCTCCTAAAACCTTCTGAACACGTTTTTCCCAATCGATTAATTCTTCTTTGGAATAGGAATTATCCAAAGAATACATTCTATATTCATGCGGAACGGTTTGGAAGTTTTTTGTTATTGTTCCCCCAACTCGTTGCGAAGGTGAATTCTCATCAAAATATTCCGGATACTGGCCTTCAAGTTCTTGTAGTTTTTTTAATTTCAAATCAAAGTCATAATCAGAAATTATTGCATTATCTAACACATAATAATTATAGTTGTGCTGATTTAATTCCTCCCTTAATTTTTGAATTGTATTCTGAATATCCATAGAAAATAAATTGGCCATTTTAGTTTTGAAAAAGTGTACTAAAATAACCAATTAAAAATAAATAGCAATACAATTACGATGCTATAATAGTATTTATTTGTTGGTACAATAGACCATCACTCAAAAACGAACCTTGCTGTATTAATTCAAAAATTGAAGAATTTCGTTCTTCTGTAAACTCTTTTTTACCCACTTTCATTTCAATAGTATCCGTAAACATATTATCGCTAAGCCATTGCAATCCTTGTTTGGTCAAGAAATCAGTTTCTGGAACTAAAGATTTCAAGACAATTGATTGCACATGAGTATCAAAACAATGAAAAAGGAAAATATGATTTTTAGAAAAATGTTCTAAGTAGGTTGCTTTTGAAAGTACTCCTTCCCAAACCAAATCAGAAAACACATCTAATTCTTGTTCGGCAACTTCCGGTTTTTCTGCTTTTATTTTATCCCACTCGGCTTTATCGATAGTCTGCGTTGCTAAAAAAGTACTGAATTCCTGATTCAATTCCTCAAATTGTTCTTTTGTTAATCTTGAGTATTTCATTATTGCGTTTTAATATTTAACTTTTGTTTTTTAGCTGTTTTTTGAATTTATAAAACAAAAAAAGCCCTCTCAAACGAGAGGGCAAATTTAATCTATATTTTTATCTTTTTTTAGAAAATATATCTAATTCCAAACTGTGCCTGCCATCTTGATAATAAACTTGCATCATAGTTGAAGGTTTTGGTTTGAGTACCGTTAAAAGTATAGGTTGGTATTTTTGTAGTTTTATCAACAGATACTCCAATTGGCTGTACACTTGTTGGTACTTGAACCAATCCCCAATCCGAATTAATCAAATTACCCAAGTTCAGTACATCAATACTAAATTGAATGGTATTCGTTTTATTAGAAGCTGAAGAAATTTTAAAATTATAATCTTGCATTATTTTAAAATCCCATTTTCCTCTCCATGGAGACAGCGCACCATAACGCGCTGCGTACTGACCTCTTCTATCACTCAAATAGTTATCCTGCTTGATAAAGGCATCAAATGCGGCACCTTGACTAACTCCTCCTGTAAATAGCATAGTACTTATTTCGGCTGAAGTTGGTATATAAATTAAATCATTTCCAGTTGCCCCATCATTGTTAATATCTCCACCATACGTATAATTAAAACGGCCTCCTTGTGCGTATTCAAAGAAAGTCGATACAGTAGTGGCCCATTTGTCATTAGTACCGTACTTCCATTTTTTTGAAGCTACGCCTATAAAACGGTGCGTATCGCCATACTTAGAATCAGATAAAACCGCATCATTCACATTCCCCAAAGCCGGATTAAAAGCAAAAGCATCACCCGTAATTTCTGCTTCAATAGAATTAACATCCTGTGACTTCAAATAGTTGTAAGCTAAACTTGCGAACAATCCATTGTCAAAAGTCTTTTGTACTTTGACAGAAGAGTTGAATGCACTTCCTTTATTGGTATTCGTCAATACATATCCATTAGTTCTCGCCGGAAAACCATAATCTGTCCAAGTACCATAATCCGCACTACCGTATATTGCTCTATTATCAACACCTGTCAATTGACTTGTTGGTCTTTTTAATCCCCAATTTTGTATATGAACCCCATTTAAATCTTTATTATAAGACATGTCTATGGTTACAATATAATCATTTTCGAATTTGTGATCAAATCCTAAACTCGTTCTCCAAACCTGTGGAAATTTAAAATCTTCGTCTACTACTTGATAGAAAAATGGGTCTATACCACCTACTTGATTTCCAATCCATACAAAAGGAAGCTTACCGGTAAAGATTCCAGTACCTCCGCGTAACTGTTGTTTTTTATCTCCATTAATATCCCAATTGAAGCCAACTCTTGGCGACCAAAGTAAATTATTATTAGGTAATTTAGTTGAATCAAAATTCTTTATACTTCCATCAGCTGGGTTGTAATAATCAATATTTGGCAAATATCCTTCTGAATTATCTGTGTCAATAAATTTTTGAGCTAATTCAGATGTATTGAAATACAATGGTTTATCAGCTCTTAATCCATAGATTAATTTGAAATTATCACTGATATTCCATTCATCCTGAACGTAAAAAGCTAATTGTCCTACTGTCGTTTCAGCTAAATTCCAACCCCCATCAACACCGTCTTTCAATGCATTTTTTGTATCAAAAGTTGTTTGTGCGTTTTTTATTGCAGTGCTGTAATAACCATTTGCAATATTCGCATCAAAACCTGCCATATTTGTACTTCCAAAAACATCAAAACCATACCCTTTTAGGTTAAATGAATTTTTGAAAATGAACTTTTCGAATGAGAAGCCTACTGTATAGGTATGATTTCCTCTGACAATATTTAAATTATCAGTAATTTGAATTACTTTTTGATCTAATTTATTATTGATAGAGAAAGGCTCATGACCTGCTATAATGTAAGGCGAACCATCTTTAGTAATTGTAATTACAGGCGCAGGAGTAGAAAAAGGATTTCTAAAATCATTAAAATGAGTATAACCTGCTTGTAATTTATTAGAAACCGTCTCACTAAATTTAGAATTTAATTCTACTAAAAAAGAGCTAATTTGGTTGTTAATTTGGTACCCTGAATTTTCAAATTGTAACGTATTTACATCAATTCCTCTACGAATAATAGCGGTAGGATGTGCAGGCTTATCTTTTGAAGCATCTAAAAAATTATAAATAACAGCTAGTTTATGGTTGTCATTAATATTCCAATCCAACTTTACAATTCCTTTACTTGAATTAGAATTATGTGTAAATCCTTGATAAGCTCCCGTATTATAACCTAGCTTTCCTAACTCAGTAGATACATGCATTAAATCAGTTTCTAATACTCTGGATTCATTCACTCCAGTAGTTCCATTTCCATCATTAGCAACAAAATTTGATCCTGAATCGCTTCTTTTATCAATTTCAAAATTGGTAAAGAAAAACAATTTGTTTTTAACAATTGGACCACCAAGACTAAAACCGGTTTGTGTTTGCTCTAATGAGGGCACAAATATTTTTTCTCCTTTAATTTTATTACCTGTCATATCCTGATTTCTATAAAAACTATAGGCAGTACCATGGAATTCATTTGACCCTGATTTAGTGACTGCATTTACAGAAGCTCCAGTAAAACCAGATAATGTAACATCATAAGGAGCAGTGGCAACTTGAATTTGTTCGATTGCATCCAATGAAATAGGCTGAGAGCCAGTTTGTCCACCCGGAGTTGCTGCATCTAAACCAAAAGGATTATTAAAAACGGCACCATTAAGCGAGTAACTATTGTATTGATCGTTTCTACCTCCAAAAGAGCCTCCACTTGCTGTTGGTTCTAAACGGGTAAAATCATCAGCTGATCTAGAAATTGAAGGCAGCGCTGATAATTCTCTTCTACCGATAGTGGTTTCTGCACCAGTTCTTCCACTTTGAAAAACTCTATTTTTAGAACCTACTACTTTTACTTCCGCTAATTTCTGACTTTCATCTTTCAAGACAACATCTAAACTGAATACTTTACCTAAATCAAGGTAAACATCATTATATTCTTCACTTCTATACCCTACATAGGATACGACAATTTTGTAAGGACCACCAATTCTCATATTCAACATACTGATTCTTCCATCCGCATTAGATAACGCAGAATACTTAGAACCTGTTGGAATATGTATTGCCTGAACCGTCGCTCCAGGAAGCGTCTCATTGCCTGAACCTCGCACAATCCCTTTGATGCTAGAAGTTGTAGTTTGCCCAATGACAGCACTGAAACTACATAAAATTAATAATAAAGTAATGATTTTTTTCATTTGTGTAAATGTGTTATTTTGGGTGCAAAAATAAACAAAAAAAAATCACTCCTAAGAGTGATTTTAATAATTTATTAACAATATGTTAACAAATTTATGCTTTTTCAGCAACAATTTCATAATCCAATTCAACTATTACATCTCTATGCAAACGAACGTTGGCAGTATATTTACCAGTACGTTTAACAATTCCGCTTGTGATGAATTTTCTATCAATTTGTTGTCCACCTTTAGCTAAAGCTTCAGCGATATCAATATTCGTGATTGAACCGAATAATTTTTCACCACCTGCTTTTGCAAAGATTTTAATTTCGATAGCTTTCAATGCTTCAGCCAATGTTTTTGCATCATTAACTACTTTAGCTTCTTTATGAGCTCTTTGTTTTAGGTTTTCAGCTAATACTTTCTTTGCAGAAGATGTTGCTAAATGAGCGTGTCCTTGTGGAATTAGAAAATTACGTCCGTATCCGTTTTTTACAGAAACGATATCATCTTTAAATCCTAAATTTTGAACGTCTTGTCTTAAAATAAGTTCCATGTTGTTGTCCTTTTATATAGAAGTTAGGTTTCGTATTTCAGAAAACCAACAACTGTTAATTTTTTATTATTTTAGTAAATCAGCCACATATGGCATTAATGCTAAGTGACGTGCTCTTTTTACAGCAACAGACACTTTTCTTTGGTACTTCAATGAAGTTCCTGTTAAACGACGAGGAAGTATTTTTCCTTGCTCATTAACAAATTTCAATAAGAAATCAGCATCTTTATAATCAATATATTTGATACCTGATTTTTTGAAACGACAATACTTTTTAGTTTTGTTTGTTTCTATATTTAAAGGCGTAAGATATCTGATATCTCCGTCTTTTTTTCCTGAAGCCGATTGTTGTAGTGTAGCCATGATAATTAAGCTTTTGTAGATTTTAATTTAGTTCTTCTTCTTTCAGCCCAAGAAATAGCGTGTTTGTCAAGACTTACAGTCAAGAAACGCATTACTCTTTCATCACGTCTAAATTCAGTTTCAAAAGCAATAAGGACTTCTCCTGCTACTTTGAATTCGAATAAATGGTAAAAACCACTTTTTTTGTTTTGAATTTCGTACGCCATTTTTTTAAGGCCCCAGTCTTCTTTCGACACCATTTCTGCTCCTCTACTAGTAAGAAAATCTTCAAATTTGCTTACTGTTTCCTTTACCTGAACTTCAGATAAAACGGGATTTAAAATGAAAACAGTTTCATAATGATTCATAAATATATATTTATTTGTTATTTGGGTGCAAAAGTAATCAATATTTCTTATCTCACAAACCTTATTTCGTTTTTTTGCTCTAAATTTAAAAAAATCGATGATATTATTTTTATTTCTAAATAAAAAAGTAGTAAATTTACTTAACCATATCTAATACTGAAATTTTATGAAACTAAACTGTGTTGTAGTTGATGATAGTTCTATCCAGAGGATAATTATTGCAAAGTTAGTTAATAATAATCAAAATTTACACCTAATAGGGGATTTTTCTAACGCTATAGAAGCAAAAAGTTGCATGGCTATTCACAATGTAGACTTAATATTTCTAGACATAGAAATGCCTGTCATCAGTGGTTTTGATTTTCTAGATGGCTTAAAAGTAAAACCCCAAATTATTTTCATTACTTCCAAGGCAGAATACGCCATGAAAGCGTTTGATTATGACGCAACAGACTACCTTCAAAAACCAATCGCAATTGATCGATTTAACGCCTCTGTAAAAAGAGCTATTGATTTTCATTTACTTAAAAAAGAAAATAAAGAAAATGAAGGCGAGCATATTTTCATTAAAAGTAATTTGAAAAAATTGAAAATTTTCACTTCTAAAATAAAATGGATTGAAGCCTTTGGAGATTATGTCAGAGTCGTTACTGAAGAGGACACTAATCTGGTACTCTCTACAATGAAATCTTTTGAAAATGATCTGTCAAAAGATAAATTTATCAGAGTTCATAAGTCCTATATTATTAATATCGATAAAGTAGAGCGCTTCAATAGCAAATATGCCGAAATTGGGATGACAAAAATTCCTTTAAGCCGACACAAAAAAGAAGATTTAGTACGAGCCCTTTCCTTTTCTTAATTTCCATTTATCAATAAAAATCTACATTTGAAGTTACTTTTATAGCTCTGAACTGAGCAACAGCCTCAAAACTATTTAGCATTTTCTGAATCGTTTTTTTTGTGTTCCCAATAGACACATTTTGAGGTATTTTGATAATAATCATACGAATGTATTCGTTTCTAATCCTGCTGATAGCTGGTTCTTCCGGACCCAATACTGGCATATTTAAGTTTTGACTTATCACTTGATACAGCCACATAGCACCTTCCTTTAACTTATCAAAATCACGTTGTTTTAGCGTTAGTTTTATAAGCCTGAAATACGGTGGATATTTATAAATTTGTCGGTCATACAATTGTTCGTTATACATTCCAAAATAATCGTTCTTAGTCACTTGTTGTATTGTATTGTGATTGGGATTGTAGGTTTGTATGATCACTTTCCCTTGTTTTTGAGAACGTCCTGCTCTACCGGCAACTTGAGTCATCATCTGAAAACTTCTCTCAAAAGCTCTAAAATCAGGATGATATAACATATTATCCGCATTCATTATTCCTACTAAACTCACGTTGTCAAAATCCAACCCTTTGGCCAGCATTTGGGTTCCTACTAATATGTCCATTTCTCTGTTCTTAAAACTATCAATGATTTTTTCGAAACCAAATTTTCCTCGGGTCGTATCCTGATCCATTCTCCCTATTTTTGAATTTGGAAAAATAGACAGTAATTCTTGTTCAATTTGTTCGGTTCCAAAGCCTTTTGTAGTCAAATCAACACTAGAACATTCGTGACAATGTGTAGGTTTAGCCATGGTGTATCCACAATAATGACAACGCAACTGGTTTTTATGCTTGTGATAAGTCAAACTTACGTCGCACTGTTGGCATTGAGGTACATGACCGCAAGTGATACATTCAATTACAGGAGAATATCCTCTGCGGTTTTGAAACAAAATCACTTGCTCTCCTAAAGACAACGCGTTTGTAATTTCTTCAATTAAAACGTCACTAAAATGTCCTGTCATTTTTTTTCGAAAGTATTTGTCTTTCAAATCCACCAATTCAATATTGGGCATCCTGACATTCCCGAAACGTTCCGAAATTTCGACCAGACCAAATTTATCTGATTTGGCATTAAAATACGTTTCTATACTTGGCGTAGCCGAACCCAAAAGCACTTTTGCCTTGTGCGAATGTGCTAAAACTATAGCCGCATCCCGGGCGTGATACCGCGGAGCCGGATCTGCCTGCTTGAAGGTTTGCTCGTGTTCTTCATCTACAATTATGAACCCTAAATTATGAAAAGGCAAAAACAAAGCGGACCTCGCTCCAATTACCACTTGCGCTTTCTCAGAATTTTGCAAAACTTGATTCCACACCTCAATCCGTTCATTATTGTTATATTTCGAATGAAAAACCGCTACTTTATTTCCAAAATAACTTCTTAATCGACCTACTAATTGAGTCGTCAAGGCAATTTCAGGCAGTAAATACAGGATTTGTTTTCCCGTTGCCAAATATTCTTCGATGAGTTTGATGTAAATTTCCGTTTTTCCACTGGATGTTACTCCGTGTAATAAACAGACTTCTTTTAGAATAAAACGATCTTTAATTTCTTCGAAAGCAGCTTGTTGCGCCTGACTCAACTGTAATTCTTCATCACGAATTTTTCCGTTGAAATGTACTCTGTCTTCCTGCAAAAAATAATCTTCGAATATTTCTTTCTCGATTAAAGCTTTAACAATTGCCGAAGAAGAATTAGCTTGCTCAACTAATTTTTTTACGGTAATGGGTTTAGCTCCGTTCCTTTCAGCCTCGCCTTGGGACTTTTGCGTTGCGCTCAATTGAAAATAGTGCATTACGATTTCCTTTTGTTTGTTGGCATTTTTCAGCGTCTCAAGTAATTCGCTTAAGCCTTGATTGGATTCGTATTTAGGGTGCAGCCGCACGTAGCGAACTAATTTAGGTTTGTAGCTTTCCTGTATTTCTTCCTGAAGCACCAAGATGTTCTTATCAACTAGTTTTTGAATAACAGGAAAGATATTTTTCTTGTTTAAAATAGCAATAATATCTTGAATTTTTAGCGAATTCTGCTGTTGCAAAGCTTCGTAAACCAGGAACTCATCATCCGAAAGAAGATTGGTATCCACAAATAAATTCGTTTTTTGAGAAATCAGGGTTTCGCTTTCCAGCAAAAGAGCACTTGGCATGGCACCACGATACACATCTCCAATGGCACACATATAATAGGAAGCGATCCACTGCCAATGTGCAATCTGGATTTCAGTTACGATGGGCTTTTCATCCAGAATTTGATGGATTTCCTTCGCATCATACAACTCTGGTTTGTTTTGATGAGTTTCAATAACTAAAGCCGTAAAAATTTTACTTTTCCCAAAAGGAACAGCTACCCGCATTCCTTTTTTGATGTATAAAAACTCCGTTTCGGAAACGCTATACGTGAATGTTTTAGCTAAGGAAAGAGGTAAAATTACTTCTGCAAAATACATTTATTATCAATTATGAGTTATCAATTTGAGTGATGTGTTGAATTTTTACTTTGAACCCATAACTCCTAATTTCACACTTATTTTACTCTGTTCCAAGTTTGTGTTCTTCCAAATAAGGCCACACCAATATATCCTCGAACGTTCAGTTTATCAGTACCATTCAAAACCAAAGAACATTTGTAGAGCTTCCCCGTAGTTGGATCCAAAATTTTTCCTGAATTGTATTCTTTACCATCTTTAGTAAGGCCTTTGATAATCACAAGCCCCATAATAGGCTTATTTTTTTCATCACCGGAACATGCTGTACATACACTTTTTTTCTTTTCGGTATCTAATATGTCAACGATTTTTCCGTAAATTTTACCGGAACGTTCGTAGATTTCGACTATTGATTTGGCTTTGCCTGTTTCGTCATCAATGGTTTTCCATTTTCCGATAACGCTATGCGTTTGTCCATAAAAGGCCATCGAAATAAATAATACCAGAATTGTAATTGTATTTTTCATCTTTTTCTTTTTAGAGCCCTGATAGCCTTGAAAATCCTGTCATGGCAAGAAACGAATAGCAGGAAATAACCCTTGATTTTGAGACTATTTTGGTTTAAAAATTATATTTTTTTTGCTTTCAGTTTATTTACTGTGGCATTCAATTCAAAACCCAACAGTAATATCATGCAGTTGATCCAAATATAAAACATCAAAACCAATAATGTTCCTATTGAGCCATATAATTCATTGTATTGTGAAAATTTTGTGACCCAAATTCCAAAACCGTATGAATCCAGCAGAATCAATATTGTTGTAAATACAGAGCCAATAGAGATAAAAGCTCTGTTTTTATAATACTTAGTTCCAAACTTAAAAAGTATAGAAGTAGTAGCTAAAATCATCAAAATCACGAATGCATAGCGTCCTAAAATAATTAGTTGCAGCTGATCGCTAAATACTGTTTTCTGTATAAATACCTCAAAAACAACAATTATTGCAACCGTTACAATTAAAAGTAAAGACAGCAATAATGACATTCCTAATGCGACTAAATACTGACGGATAAACCCTCGTTTGATCAGGACGTGTCTGGAAGATTCAAAACCTCCCAGAATTCCATTTAATCCATTTGCCATTAATAAAATGGAGAGCAAAAACCCATAGGAAACTAATCCTGAATGGCTGTTATTAAGAATATCATTGATGATTTTATAAATAGCATCATAGGTATTGGGCGGAACTCCATCCTTTACAAATTGAAGAAAATCATTCTGAAAACCTTCAATAGGTATGTAAGGAATAAGATTTAAGATGAACAGCGCAAAAGGAAATAAGGCCATGAAAAAACTAAATGCAATTGCACTGGCATGATAGGTTACCGCACTCTCCACAATCCCAAGTCCGTAAAGTTCTAACAAATCGTATAAGGACAAGCCTTCTAGCCAAGGAAGCTTGATCTTTTTTAGCACATGAACCAGATTGCGAATTATCGGGATTTTTTCGAGCTTAACCTCTATCTCTTTACTCATATTGCTTTTAAACTCAAATCCATGTTGTAAACGGAATGCGTCAAGGAACCTGACGAAATATAATCTACTCCACATTCTGCATACTTGCGAATGGTATTTTCATTTATATTTCCGGAAGATTCAGTCCGGCATTTATCCCCAATCAAAGCTACTGCTTTTATCGTATCCTCATAATTAAAATTATCAATCAAAATCCGGGATATTCCTTCACTTTCGAGAATTTCTTTTATTTCGGCTAAATTTCTGGCTTCGACAATGATTTTAAGATCCAGATTATTTTCCTTGAGGTAGGCTTTGGTTTTGGCAATGGCCAAGGTAATTCCGCCCGCAAAATCATTATGATTGTCCTTGAGCATTATCATATCATACAAAGCATACCGGTGGTTTTCACCGCCACCAATTTTGACTGCCCATTTCTCACAGGCCCTGAATCCCGGTGTTGTTTTGCGGGTATCGAGAATTTTTGTATTTAGCCCTGTTACTAAACGAACGTATTCTTTGGTTTTAGTTGCTATAGCTGACATTCTTTGCATTGAATTCAAAACTACACGTTCTGATTTTAAAATAGATTGTGAACTTCCCGAAACATGAAAAACAACATCTCCCTTTTTTACTGAAGTTCCGTCCTTAATAAAAGTCTCTATTTGTAAATTAGGGTCTACATACTCAAAAATCATTTTGGCAAAAGCCACGCCTGCAATAATACCGTCTTCTTTTACCAATAATTTTGCTTTTCCTGTGGCCGATGCCGGAATACAAGCCAAAGAGCTATAATCTCCAGGGCCCACATCCTCCCTAATGGCGTTTTGTATTAGTATTTGTAACTCGTTATTGAATTGTGCTTCGCTAATCATTTTATAGAAAATTTATGGAATGCTAAAGTAGCATATATTTTGTGGATTTGAAAATTTGAGAGTTGGCTTCTTTGGATAAAGAAACAAATGAATCTATTTTATCAAGAAAAAACTAGACATATTAAAGATCTAATTGTAGAAAACAACACAGTTACCATACGCAATTACAGCTTTACACATTGACTTTAGGCGCTCTAGCTATTTAAACCCATAAATCAATTGTTTATTTAGGGCAGTACTATTTAAAATCCTATATTTGGATTTAGTAACTAAATCACTATTTTATGAAATCTTATTTTAGCCTGCTTTTTGTATCGTCACTACTTTTTATTTCTTGTAAAAAGGAAGTAGACATACAAAATACTACTCCGACAAATATCGTTCCTTTTACTGAAGTTGGCAGACAAATGCAGAACCAATCGCAAACTACCACTCAGCAACAACAAAATACGGATCCTACTGCTGTTGCCACTGGCGCAAATCCAGCTCATGGTCAACCTGGTCACCGATGTGATATAGCCGTTGGTGCTCCTTTGAACTCCCCGGCTGCTACAAATGCTTCTGCTACGCCACAACAAAACGCGCCTGTTCAGGCTAATACAGTCTCAACTGCAACAACGCAAGACCAGGGAACTCCTACGGCTGAAGGAATGAATCCGCCACACGGACAAACCAATCACCGCTGTGATATTGCTGTGGGTGCTCCGTTGCCTAAATAGGAATTTGAATGCTCCTCAAAAATAAAAAATGGGCGCAAATCCCCAAGTGTTTAGGCCCGTTTTAGTTTTTGAATCCTACCGCGTGATAGTAATTTGTTCAGCGAAAAGATGTTACAATACCAACCAACAATGACACCTGTACTAATTTTTGATTTTAATTTAAATAGCGATCTAAGCAATTGGAAAATTGTAAATGATGCTGTGATGGGAGGAATATCCAAAAGTACATCTTATTTAGAACTCAAATGGAAAGGGAACCTTTGAAGGTACTGTTTCATTAGAAAACAATGGCGGATTTTGTGCTGTGAAATATGTTTTTGAACCAATGTATCTAAAACCTGCTAAACATATTGCATCCACATTAAAGGAGACGGCAAACAATACCAATTTAGAGTGAAGATAAATCGTACAGACCCACATTCGTGTGTATTCCCTTTTCAAACTACCACTGATTGGCAAACAATTGAAATTCCATTCACCCAGTTGTATCCAGCTTTCAGAGGACGAAAATTAGATCAGCCTAATCATTGACGGTTCTAAATTAGAGGAAAATGCTTTCCTGATAGGCAATAAGAAAGAAGAGTCATTTCAATTGCTAATTGATCGCATTGAGGTAAAATAAATAGCATCTTAGCTTTCGTAATTTTATAAATTTAAAAATCAGATTATTAATTTCCATTAAAGAGAATGTAATTTAAAACTGCTAATTTTTCTATCTTTGCATCTCTGAAATCTAACAAAAATGAACATCAAATTGATTGCTATCGGTAAAACTGATAACAAAGCGCTACAATCCTTGATCGACGATTACACCAAGCGTTTGTCTTTTTACATTAAATTCGATTTAGATATTATTCCTGATATCAAGAACGTAAAAAACTTATCGGAAAGTCAACAAAAAGAGAAGGAAGGCGAATTAATTTTAGCAAAAATCACACCAACGGACCAACTTATTTTGTTGGATGAAAACGGGAAAAATTTTTCCAGCGTTGGCTTCTCAGAAGAATTACAAAAGAAAATGAATTCCGGAGTAAAGACTTTAGTTTTTGTTATTGGCGGTCCTTATGGGTTTTCGGATACGGTTTATGCTAAAGCACAAGGAAAAATATCGTTGTCTTTAATGACTTTTTCGCATCAGATGGTTCGGTTGTTCTTTATCGAACAATTGTATCGTGGATTCACGATCTTGAAAAACGAACCGTATCATCATCAGTAATTATTTCGTTTGAAGTGTTCTTTTTTTAAAGTTTAGTAAATAAATTCTTGATTACTTTTCATTTGTACTTTTAAACTTTCAATAAAAATTTTGTTTTGTATATAACTTCCAAAGCTTAAATTTTCATCAAACCTAAATAAAAAAGTAGTTGCAACGTCTTTGGGTAAAACAGTATTAATTAAATCTTGAAGCTTTTCTTTTTTGAAAACTTGATTCTCAATTAAAATCTCATTATTCTTATTGAAAATATGATGGTTCCAATTGGTTTTTCCAATTTATAAAACACATTGGTAAAAGGTATAAAAACTAAATTTTTTCCGATTGTATTAGCATAAGAATAATAATTTTCGGTCTTTTCATTCTTGTGTGCTTTTTCTTAGCGCTTCTTTTGTTGCAACCTCATAATATCCGGAATAGCAAGTCGTAACGGTTAACGTTTGTCTACATTGAGAATCCAATTGGTCTAAATAATACTGTTTTTACGGTTTACTTCAGCCAGCGTATCCAAGCCTTTTGTTCTAAAAAAAATATAGATTGGCGAAAGATCCTCTACAACTTTGACAATTGAAATATTTGATTTTGGCAATAAAACCGCTTCTTTATTTCCACAGGAAAAAAGAGTAAAAAGAACAATCAACATAAAATATTTCATCGTTATAAATTGATTTTATTGAATAATGTAACGCATTCCACAGCTTCTTTTACATCGTGAACACGAAGGATTTTTGCGTCTTTGGTCAATGCCAAAGTATTTAAAACTGTAGTTCCATTTAATGCATTTTCGATTGAAGTATCTAGGGTTTTATAAATCATGGATTTTCTGGAAACTCCTACAAGAAGTGGTAATTTCAAGATGTTAAACAAGTCCATTTTTTGAAAAACTTCATAATTTTGTGCTATTGTTTTGGCAAAGCCAAAGCCCGGATCAATAATTAAATCATTGATTCCAAAACTTCTGGCCATAGCTACTTTTTCAGAAAAATAGAACACCATTTCTTTTACAATATCATCGTAATCCGTAAGTGTTTGCATCGTTTGCGGATTGCCTCGCATGTGCATCATAATATACGGAACATTGTATTTTGCAATTATCTCCAGCATTTTGTCGTCTAGATTTCCGGCTGCAATATCATTGATGATAGCCGCACCACTTTCAATCGATGCTCTTGCTACTTCGCTTCTAAAGGTATCAATAGAGATTATTGTTTCTGGAAACTGCTTTAGAATCAAATCAATAACAGGAACAATTCTGGAAATTTCATCTTGTTCCGAAACGAATTCTGCATTTGGTTTGCTCGAATAAGTACCTACATCTATAAAAGTTGCGCCATCAAGCAGCATTTTTTCAGTATGAGAAAGGATTTCGGTTTCATTCTTATACTTTCCTCCATCAAAAAAAGAGTTGGGTGTCACATTCAAAATTCCCATTACTTTGGGAGTTGATAGATCAATGAGTATTCCTTTACAATTAATTGTCATTCTTTTTTAGTTTTAAAACTACTACTTTCAACATTATTTACCCTTCATTCTGCATTCAAAAAAATTATTCTTATTTTTGAAAAAATTTGAATACAAATATACACCAATAATGAAGAATACTTCAAAGGAATATGATGCTGTGATTGCGACTTGTCGGGCACTGTATATCAACAAAATGAAAGATTACGGATGTGCTTGGCGCATTTTGAGACTGCCTTCATTAACGGATCAAATCTATATTAAGGCCCAAAGAATCCGAAGTTTACAAGAAAATGAAATCCGCAAAATTGATGAAGATGAAACGGGTGAATTCATTGGGATCATCAATTATGCTCTCATGGCGTTGATTCAATTGGAATTAGGCGTTGCAGATCAGCCTGATTTAAGTGTGGAAAAGGCAACCAAATTATACGATGCCAAAATCAAACTAACCAAGGAATTAATGGAAGACAAAAATCATGATTACGGGGAAGCTTGGCGCGAAATGCGTGTAAGTTCACTAACAGATTTAATTTTGCAAAAACTACTTCGTGTCAAACAAATTGAAGACAACAAAGGAAAAACATTAGTTTCTGAAGGAATCGATGCTAATTATCAGGACATGATAAATTATTCGATTTTTGCCTTGATTCTAATGGGTTTTGGAAACAAATAATAAAAAGCAATAACTAAACATGAAATTGCCAAGGTTTTAAAATCACAAACTGTAATCCAGAATGGCGATACCATATTCCATTAAAACATAAATATTATCTTCATATGAAAAATATAATTACTCAATTTTCTAGAATTTTCGTGGGAATCCTATTCATAATCTCCGGATTAATCAAACTGAATGACCCTGTTGGTTTTTCTTATAAATTGGCGGAGTATTTCAGTGAACCCGTATTCAACATGCCCTTTTTTGTTCCGTTTGCACTGGGAATCTCCCTATTTTTAGTAATTCTTGAAGTGGTTTTGGGGATTATGTTACTCATTGGATACAAGACTAAAGTCACGGTTTGGAGTTTATTGGTTTTGATTGTAATGTTTACCTTCCTAACTTTTTATTCCGCTTATTTCAATGTAGTAAAAGATTGTGGCTGTTTTGGCGATGCGCTAAAACTAACACCATGGCAATCGTTTACAAAAGACATTGTGTTGTTGTTCTTTATTTTGGTGTTGTTCTTTAACAAAAAATTAATCCAACCCTTATTTAGAACTACCGTTCAAAACATAATTATTTATGCCAGTATCGTTTTATCAGCCTTTATGGGCGTTATCGTTTTAAACCATTTGCCATTAATAGATTTTAGACCATTCAAGGTAGGAAATAATATTCAACAAGGAATGCAAATCCCTGACGGCGCTGATAAATCAGTGGTAGAAATGGTGTTTATATACAAAGTGAATGGTGTAGACAAAGAATTTACCGAAAAAGACCTAATGTCGATTCCGGAAGGCGCCGTATTTGTAGACCGAAAAGACAAAGTCATCACAGAAGGATATGTTCCTCCTATTCATGACTTCACGATGGAAAAAGACGGTTCGGATTATAAAGATCAGTTCTTGCGAGAGCCAAAATTGATGTTGATTGTAGCCTATAATTTAGTGAATGCCGATAAAGCGGGAATGGGCAAAATGGAAAAACTGTATTTAGATGCAAAAACAAAAGGATACAAGGTAATTGGAATGACATCTTCCTTACCGGAAGAGATAGCTGCAGCAAAAAAACAATATGGATTGACATTTGACTTTTATTTTTGTGATGCCATCACATTAAAAACAATTGAAAGAGCCAATCCAAGTATTGTATTGCTCGAGAAAGGAACAATCACACAAAAACTTCATCATAACGACGTCAAAGACTTAAGATTATAAGAATAGGACGGTTCTGATTTACGGTATTGCAGAACTTTAACCGCTAATTATTTTTACCCATTAAAAGCATTTATGTTAAAATGTTTTCTTAGTAAAATTGGATCTGCACTGCTTACTCTTTTTGGAGTGTTTACAGTGATATTATTTTTGTTTACTGTTTTGCCTGGGGATCCTGCACGCATGATGCTGGATCAAAATGAAAATTCAGAACAACTGGCCATTGTAAAAAAGAAATATGGTTATGATAAACCTATTGCTACTCAATACTTGTATTATCTGAATGACCTGTTGCCTATTTCTTTGCACAGTGATACCCAATCCGATTATACTTTCTGAGCGAGGGAAAATACAATGCGGTACCCCTTTTTGGAATTGGTACAAATGAATTGGTTTTGAAAACCCCCTATTTAAGAGAAAGTTTTCAAAAAAGCGGAAAAAAAGTTTCTCAAATTATTGGACATACATTGCCAAGCACATCCGTATTAGCCATATTTGCCATAGGTATCGCTATTGTTTTTGGAATTGTTTTTGGTATTATTTCTGTCTTATACAAAGATACCTGGATCGATCGCCTAATTGCTTTAATCAGTACTTTAGGGATGAGCATTCCTTCCTTTTTCAGTGCAATCCTATTTGCCAGGCTCTTTGGATTTGTATTACAAAAATAAACGCAGTTTAATATGCCCGGAAGCCTATAAGAAGTACATAATTTCGGTGAAGGAAGTTATATTCAATGGATTTTGTATATGCATATTTAGATCCCAAAATAAGACTGGGATAATCACTGTATTTTGACAAGAAATAGCATTTCCAAAGTAACAACAGGTTTGATGTTGTCTAAATCTCATCAACTATAACGATATTGCTGAAGCATTTTTGAATTCCGCTTTCAAAATATGGTATTCTGCACAACTCAATCCAATTGTTTGTTTAACTTTGTTTAAAAAACAACTCTATAATGAAACAAATACTATTACTTCTAATATCTATTGTAACCTTTTCTTGCGCAAAAGAGGGAAAAACTGAATTTTCTAAAACGGCTTTGTCTGAAACTCTACTAGCCACTGACGGAAGTCAAGTTGCTTTTCAGGATATTTTAAAAAAACACAAAGGCAAAACCATAGTAATTGAAGTTTGGGCTTCTTGGTGTGGGGATTGTGTCAAAGCAATGCCAAAAATCAAAGAATTACAAGCGAACAATCCTGATGTTGCTTATTTATTTATTTCAATGGACAAAACTGCCGATAAATGGAAAGTTGGAATTGAAAAACACGAATTGAAAGGAGATCATTTCATGGCAAATGACCAAATGGGAGGTGTATTTGCAAAAGCCATTGACCTAGATTGGATTCCAAGATATATCATTGTGGACAAAACCGGAAAAATTGCTTTATACCGCGCTATTGAAACTGATTTTGACACGATTAACGAGACTTTAGAAAATTTAAAATAAAGCATTCAAACACCATTTGAGATGCAGTTCTTATCATTTGAAAAACTTCAAAAAAACGAAACCAAAAACTAAATATAACACGACAAAATGAGAAAGAAGATTGTTGCAGGAAACTGGAAAATGCATAAAAATGCAGAGCAAACAGAAGATTTATTAAATGAATTAATAGCGAAAATCCCTACAGATACTGCTGTGCAAATAATTGTAGCGCCAACATTTGTAAACCTGGCTTCTGCTGTAGATCATTTAGAATTTACCAATATAGATGTTGCTGCACAAAACGTTCATCAAGCAGAAAGCGGTGCTTTCACGGGTGAAATTTCGGCAGATATGTTAAAAAGTGTAGGTGTAGACATTGTCATTTTAGGACACTCCGAACGCAGAGCCATTTTTCAGGAAACAGATGCTTTAATTGCGAATAAAGTAAATACGGCTTTGGAACATGACATAAGAGTTATTTTTTGTTTTGGTGAAGAATTAAAAGACCGCCAATCAAAAAATCATTTTAATGTAGTTGAAAACCAATTGCGAGATGGTTTATTTCATATTGAGGCTAAAGACTGGGACAGTATCGTTTTAGCCTATGAGCCAGTTTGGGCAATAGGAACAGGAGAAACAGCTTCTCCGGAGCAAGCACAGGAAATGCATGAATTTATAAGAGAAACCGTTCGTAAAGCTTTTGGAAGCGATATTGCTGAAAACGTATCTATCCTATATGGAGGAAGCGTGAAACCGGATAATGCTAAAGAAATTTTCTCAAAACCAGATGTAGATGGAGGCCTCATTGGGGGTGCCGCACTAAAAGCTGATGATTTTGTAGCAATTGTAAAGGCTATCTAAATTTCAATTTTAAACGTCATAAAAAAGCGGTGATTCATTTTACCGTTTTTTTTATATTCCTATTTCAACCTGAAAACGCAGGTGCCAGTTGTTCTTTGTATTACCGTCAAAATAATGTAGGGTATCAAAAGTCAATTCCGTTTGCAATTTAAAAGTGTGTTCCCAAATATATTTCGTCAAACCAATGGTATACTGTTTTGTGTTTGGTGCTAAAAGCTTAATGTCCTCGCCCACTTTTTGAGTAGAATACCGTCCGATAATCTCATAATTTGATAACAAATTATAACTCAATTGATGATCAAATCCGTTACCAACGTAAGCAAAATTAGATTGTGAAATATCATCCGGATTTATTGTAACTGCATTTCTTGGAGTAATTCTGGACATATAACTTGACATAGCGGCCCATCCGTTGTATTTAATCAAAACATCAAGCATCACTGATTTCATAGTGCGAGCTTCAAATAAATCATTTCCTAATTGACCTTGGGTTCTTTTGGCATGATTATTTTGCTGAAAAGCACCCGAAAGCATTAATTTCGGCTTTTTTTCTCTTACAATATCCCCTTCAAAATAGGTTCCGTCTCTTGAAAATGCCCCAAACGGTAACAACTCTACCTTCCCTGTTAAGGCAACACCTTCATCTGTATTCCCCGTGATATTTCGACCTTCTCCTGTTGAAATAGCTGTTTTGAAATTATAGGAAAATTTATCCCGAAATTCATTCATATTGTGAACTTGAAAACCAAAATCCCTGTCAATTGTAAATCTGGCATTGTTAATCGATCGGTCCGTTAACTGTAATCCGCCTGAAGAATTCACACGTTGGCGATTTCCTGGTAATTTTGTTTGTCCAAAACTGATATTCCAGTGTCTATTAGGTCTGTAAAAAACAACTGCATCTCTGATAATATTTATGTTCTCACCTTCTCTAATTTCACCAACATCGCCCGGAGCAAATGACAATTGAACTGCATATAAAAATTTTGGATTTCCCACATATCCGTCAAATCGCAAACGTAATCTTCGGATTTGCCCGTCATATCCCCTTTTTTCATCTTCATTTTCAATATAAGTCACCCTATTTTGCATTCGGAACCGAATATTCAATTGGTATAAACTATCCGGAGAAGTGATTCCAATTCCTTTACCAAAACTATAGTACGGAAGCGCCGATAATCTTAAGTCATTATCTTGTTTGCTTTGCTTGATATTCACCTGCGCATTGCTGGAAATGCAACTTACAAAGATCCAAAATAAAATTATTTTTTTCATGGTGTACTACTGTGTTTTGGGTACAAATGTAAAATAAAATTTGATTTACAAATACTCTTTAATATGCGATTGTTACCTTTGCAAAAAAAACAAGCATGTCAAATATTTATATAGCGTACCATTTTACTATTGAACCTAAAGAATTGGGGTCTGAAATCTTAATCGCGGAATTGGGAGAAAGAGCTTTTGAGAGTTTTACAGAAACTGAAACCGGGATTTCAGCTTTTGTGCAAAAGGATTTATGGAATGAAACCATCTTAGCGGATATCCATATTTTACAATCCGAAGAATTTACGATTGATTATACATTTGAAGAAATCGAACAAGTCAACTGGAATGAGGAATGGGAAAAGAATTTTGAAGCCATTGATGTCGACGGAAACTGTCATGTACGAGCACCATTCCATCCAAAAACAGATGCCGAATTTGATATTATAATTGAACCAAAAATGAGTTTTGGAACAGGGCACCATGAGACCACTCACATGATGATTCAACATTTATTAGAAATAGATGTAACCGGAATGAAAACACTCGATATGGGATGTGGAACCGCAATATTAGCAATTCTTGCCGAAATGAAAGGAGCGCAACCAATTGACGCTATTGATATTGACAATTGGTGTTACTTGAATTCTATAGAAAATGCAGCACGTAATAACTGCAAACACATTACCGTTTATGAAGGGGAAGCCTCTTTATTAGAAGGTAAAAAATACGATTTGATTATAGCCAACATCAATAGGAATATTTTGTTGAACGATATGCAGAGTTACATAGACAGTTTAAACCCTAATGGAACGCTACTTTTAAGCGGTTTCTATCATGAAGATATACCATTTATAGATGCCTCTTGTACCGAAAAAGGACTGATTTATGTTAAAAAACTTGAAAGAAACAATTGGGTATCTTTAAAATATGTAAATTAGTAGTATTATTTTTTTATTAATTACGAAAGTACAAAAACCTATAAAATGAGTACTAAAGAAAAAGTAAGAGAAAGAGTCCATGTCAAAGAAGCAACCCAGCTGGACAACGAAATCATCGTTTATAATGATGATGTAAATACATTTGACCATGTCATTGACACCTTAATTCGCGTATGCAATCACACACCGGAACAAGCAGAACAATGTTCATTAATCGTACATTATAACGGAAAATGTACTGTAAAAACAGGGCCTTACGACAAATTAAAACCACAATGCACGCAATTATTAGAAGCAGGATTAAATGCAGAAATAATTTAAGAATAATAAAAATTCCCTTTGACAAATAAATTACTGTGAATAATTAAAAAACATTCTCTTTTATTCTATATTTGAATAAAAAAAGTGTTCTTATGGAAGAATATGGTAAAATTTTAGTTTTTGTAATGCCCATTTTTTTGATATTAATTAGCATCGAAAAAATTTATGGGCATTACAAAGGGGAAGATACCGCACCTAATATGGATGCTGTTTCAAGCGTGAGCTCTGGAATGGTCAACTCCCTAAAAGATGTTTTAGGACTTAGTATCACACTGGTTTCTTACGATTGGATCGTATCTAAAATAGCTTTATTCAATCTTGAAGCTACCTTTTTAACCTATTTTATTGGATTTATAGCTATTGATTTTTATGGCTATTGGAGTCATCGTTTGTCGCATCAAATTAACTTTTTATGGAACAAACATGCTATACATCATAGCAGTGAAGAATTCAATTTGGCCTGTGCCCTACGCCAGCCCGTTTCCAGTTTTGTAAATCTGTTTACCTTTTTATTGATTCCAGCCGCACTTTTAGGAGTTCCCTCCAAAGTGATTGCGATAACCTTACCAATTCATTTATTCCTTCAATTTTGGTACCATACTAAGCACATCAAGAAAATTGGTTTTCTGGAAAGGATATTGGTTTCACCATCCCATCATAGGGTGCATCATGCCATCAATCCAGAATACATGGACAAGAACCATTCGCAAATATTCATCATTTGGGATAAATTGTTTGGTACTTTTCAAGCGGAATTAGAAAGCGTTCCACCTGTTTTTGGAATCACAAGACCAGCCAGAACCTGGAATCCGATCCGGATAAATTTTCAGCATTTATGGCTATTGATTACAGATGCTTGGCGCGCCGAAAACTGGAAAGATAAGTTTATCATTTGGTTTAAACCAACAGGCTGGCGTCCGGAAAATTTTGAAGAAAAATATCCCGTTGTCAAAATTACCAATGTATATGATTTTGAAAAATACGGCGTTCAACATTCTAAAAAACTAATGTACTGGTCCTTATTTCAAGCAATTATAACGTTGTTACTTATTAGTTATATGTATAATTCTATCGTGGTGATAGGGTTGCCAAATGTATTTATTTACGGCGCATTCATCTTCCTGACCGTTTACAGTTACACGGAATTAATGGATACCCGCAAAATTTCCATCTTCTGGGAAAGTATCCGTTTTGTTTTTGGAATTGGACTAATTTTCTATTTTGGCGATTGGTTTGGAATGAATCAACTTTTTCCTTTTGCGAGTTATATTATTGGTGGTTATCTCCTTTTATCCTTGGCTGTAACTGTATATTTTGTCAGCACTAATTTTGAAAAAGATGCCATGATTACCGTTCAATCTTAAAAAAAATATGAAACACAACATTAAAGTAAAGAGTTTTATTGGGTTTAGTCTTGTTTATCTATTGCTAATTCTTTTTGGTTGGGAAACTATAGCTTGGTTTTTGAAACCATTTTTATTGCCGTTTTTAATTCTGACAGTTTATTTACACGAAAGATTTAGTACTAAAAAAGTTCTTATAACTGCTTTGACTTTGTCGTGGATAGGGGACATTATTTTGATGTTTGCTGACAAAGGAGAGTTGTATTTTATTGCAGGGCTGATTGCCTTTCTACTTTCGCACATTTCGTATATCATACTATTTAACAAACAATTGAAAATTTATTTAAAGAATAGTAAAATTATTTTCTGGGTAGGAGTTACAGTAATCGTAGTTTATTTAATCGTAATGATGTTGCTTTTATTGCCAAGTTTAGGGGACTTAAAAATTCCTGTTCTATTATATGCCCTTACTATTTCAATTATGTTGTTATTTGCGCTCAAGGGTTTTTTAAACTGGCAAAAACCTGCCAACAGCTATATATTAATTGGCGCTATTGTTTTTGTAGCTTCAGATAGTCTTTTGGCCTTTGATAAATTCTATGCGCCATTGCAATACAGCTCCTTTTTGATTATGGCAACCTATTTACTTGCGCAATATTTGATTGTTTCCGGCATTTTAAAATTAAAAAAAAAATAGCATTCCCACAAGAGAATGCTATTTTGATGTCAAGTGTTTTTCGATTAATGAGGTAATTTATTTTTCAATAGTCCATATAGATAAGTCCCTAAAAGAGACCCGAAAAGCACTATCAAAATGGTCCAAAAACCAGCCCCAAGCAAGATGAATATTGGTCCCGGACAAGAACCTACCAATGCCCAACCCAATCCAAAAAACAATCCGCCAATCCAGTATCTGGCAGAGCCTTTTTCTTTATCCGGAATTTCTATAGATTCTCCCTTGATGTCTTTTATATTGTTTCGTTTAATGATTTGAATGCCAATAATTCCCGTCAAGATAGCCACCGAAATAATTCCGTACATGTGAAACGACTGAAATTGAAACATTTCATAAATGCGATACCAGGAAACGGCTTCAGATTTAGTCAAAACAATTCCGAAAACAAATCCAACCAATAGATATTTTAGTATATTTTTCATTCTTTTTATTTTATATTATGAGTCAATGATTGCTTATCTACTTTACAATTAATGGCAATAAAAAATGCGCCATTATCAATCCACCAATGAAGAATCCAATTACGGCTTTCAACGAAGGAATTTGTAAATTACTCAAGCCTGAAATGGCATGTCCTGAAGTACAACCTCCTGCATAACGAGAGCCAAAACCTACCAAAACACCACCAATAAGCAGTATAAAAATATGCTTTGGGGATTCTAAAATGGAGATTCCAAAAAGCGCATCCGGCATTAATTTTCCGTTTGGAGCTTCAATACCAAGTTGTGCTAATTGTGCAATTGTTTTAGGATTAATAGTTACATTTGAAGCATCACTCATAAAATGAACGGCAACAAAACCACCTAACATTGCGCCAAGAACAACCACTAAATTCCAGCGTTGTGCTTTCCAGTCAAAATCAAAAAAAGAAACTCGTTTTCCTAAACCAGCCATCGAACAAAGCGAACGCAAATTAGAAGACATTCCAAAAGACTTTCCGAAATAAATAAGTGCCAGCATAATCAAGCCGATCAAAAAACCGGAAACAGACCAAGACCAGGTTTTAAAAATAATATCCATATTGTTTTTTTGTACAAAGATAAGAAGCATTTTACGAGATTTTAAGACAAATGTTATATTCCACAATAGACACTTGTAAATTATTCAGGGAACTCGCAATAAGGTCTGAAGTTCTGGTTATATTTGTCTCGAAGTACTTCCTTGCAATTAAAAGTGCCGTTTAAATTTTGACATTATAAATCTACCTTAAACATGAAAAAATCGATCCTTTTTATTGCTTTGCTAATAGGTACTACTTCTTGTATAAGTACACAATCTACTTTGAAAAACACGGACGATAATGCTCCCGATTTATTGCTGTCACAAGACTATACTTTTGTGATTACTCAGTACAGTACAAACAAAAAATATGGATATGATAAGGATTATCCCGTCAATATATTCTTTAATAACACAAAAAACGAAACGATCAACCAAGAACGGTTTTTGAACGCATTAGCGGGACCAAATGGTGAAAAAATAACGTATACCAAACAAGAAAGTTGCTGTCCGTTTCCAACCAAAAGAAGTGACATGGGTGCTGGATTTCTGGACATTTATGAATTAAAATGGAACGGTCAGAAAGAACCGCTACTACTCTACCTGAACATCTATGAAAAAGGAATATTGATGGTTCCGGTGGGACTTACATTGAAAAAAAAATAGTTTTTAAAATCCCAAAAGTCCCTATAAACCAAATCCTTAGCCCTGATGGCAGTAAAAATCCTCCCGTTTTTCAGGGAGATTGCAACATACAGCAGGAAATAGCTCCTAAAAAAAAGTTAATGCCCGAAATTAATTGGGAAACGTAAATTGGAAATCGCAAATCATAACTACCTTTGCACCTTTAAAAAATCATACTATGAACTTACAACATATTCCACAAATAAAATATACAGACAGTGGTAATTTCTTTCTACTTGCTGGTCCTTGTGCTATTGAGGGAGAAGAAATGGCGATGCGAATTGCCGAAAAACTAGTTGGTATTACTGATAATTTACAAATTCCTTTCGTTTTCAAAGGTTCCTTCAAGAAAGCAAACCGCTCTAGAATTGACAGTTTTTCAGGAATCGGTGACGAGAAAGCATTGAAAATCCTCAGAAAAGTTTCAGAAACATTTAAAGTTCCTACCGTTACGGATATTCATACAAATGAAGATGCGGATATGGCTTCTCAATATGTTGATGTATTGCAAATTCCAGCTTTTTTAGTGCGTCAAACGGATTTAGTAATGGCTGCTGCCAATACCGGAAAGGTAGTCAACTTGAAAAAAGGACAATTCATGAGTCCGGAAAGCATGAAACATGCGGTTCAAAAAGTATTGGATTGTAACAATGAAAAAGTGATGATTACCGATAGAGGAACGATGTTTGGCTACCAGGACATGATTGTTGATTTTAGAGGAATCCCTACAATGCAACAATATGCTACTACCGTTCTTGACGTTACCCATTCGCTACAACAACCCAACCAAACAGCTGGCGTAACTGGCGGAAGACCTGATATGATTGAAACTATAGCCAAAGCTGGTATCGCTGTAGGCGTAGATGGAATCTTTATAGAAACCCATTTTGATCCTGCCAATGCAAAAAGCGATGGTGCTAATATGTTGCATTTGGATTATTTTGAATCCTTAATGACCAAGTTAGTTGCCATCAGAAAAACAATACACACATTTTAAATTTAGGCCCCAAATACATTGAAATATCTTTTATATTACGCATCCCTTATTATTTTATTTACCAATAGTATAATTGCACAGGAAATTACAGAAATTCAAACTAAATATACAACTCATAACAAAGGAAAATTTTTCATCTCATGGGGAGGAAACAGAGATACTTACTCCAAGTCGGACATAACCTTTCGAGGTAAAGATTACAATTTTACCTTAGAAAATGTCCAAGCGCAGGACAAACCAAAAGGGTGGCATGTAGATTATATCAATCCAGCAAAAATGACAATTCCTCAAACTAATTTCAGAATGGGGTATTTCATAAGTGACCACTACAGCGTTGCTATAGGTGTAGATCACATGAAATATGTAATGCTACAAGACAAGGCGGTAACGATCAATGGGCATTATCCCAATCCGGGATCTTATGATGAGCTATTAGCCAATAATCAAGTTCTTTTGACAGCAAAATTTCTCAAATATGAACATACCGATGGTTTAAATTATGTGAATACTGAGTTTTCTCGACATGATGATATCTCGTCATTATTCAAAATTAGAAATACGGATAAAATTCAAGTTAATTTAACCGAGGGAGTTGGTTTTGGTCTCTTATATCCAAAAACTAACACCACTTTATTAGGAAAAGATCGTCATGATGATTTTCATGTTTCAGGGTATGGAACTTCTTTGAAAGCAGGATTGAATGTTACTTTTTTTAAACATTTTTATATCCAAGGAGAACTCAAAGGAGGGTATATTAACATGCAAGACATTCGAACTACACAAAGCACCGAAGACAGTGCTTCACAAGATTTTTTCTTTTTTCAGAGAATTATTGCTGTAGGAGGAATATTCAAAATATAAATACTTTACACACAATAAAAAAACGAGGCTGTCTGGATATGACAGCCTTCTTTTGTTTACCAAAATTTTATTTGAATGATCGTGATGTGTTTTGATTTAATTGAAATTGTTTATCCTATTTCTTTAATTATAAGCCGTTGGGTGCAATTATTCAAAACGTCAGTTCGAGTGTTTTTTGTGTAGTAAAACGGAACAAAACTTCTCAATACGCTTCGCACTCGAAGTGACGTGTATCGAGAACCGTTTTTAATACTAATTTTCTAGTTCTCGATATAATCCCGCCCAAAAGCGGGATCACTCGAACTGACGAAAATTATCATCAAAAATTAATTGCACCCAACGGGTTAATTATAACATATTATTAGCTAAATGTGGTGTACTATTTTCTTCCATAATAATAAAAATTTTATCTATCCAAAACTTGAATGGTAAATACCCTTCAAACTTAATTAAAATCACGTAAAAACACCTATAGCCAGACGAATTACTATTTCTAAATTTGCATGTATAACCTAATTTACATTAAATGAAAAATTCAGCACTAAATTCAGAGGAAAACACTAACCATTTTAATTTTAAAACTATTTTAAAAAAAATTGGATTTTATTTGTTAATTGTGCTTGTTTTTTTACACTTTAAGTTTTAATTATTTTCTTTTATGATGCTAAGTCGAGACCAGGAGACACCACAACCAATTGTTTCAAAAAATTATTATGCCGCTTTATCAGAAGAAATTCTATCAACTGCAAAATTAGGAAAGATATGACTTTTCTTATAATATAATTTTTTATATCAGACAACAAAAATCAAAAAGAGTCTGGACACTGATGCTTTAAAAAAAACTTTTTAGATTAATAAATATAATGAATGTAACAAAGATGAATACTGATTCACATGGGCCATATAACTTTGATAATTTTTTTAATATATCTGCTGATTTTATATGTATTGCGGGATTTGACGGCTATTTTAGAAGAATAAATCCGGCTGTTTCAAAATTATTAGGATTTTCAGAAGAGGAATTGTATGCTAGACCCATCAGTAGTTTTGTGTATGCATCTGACCTTAAAATTACTATTGAAACCAGAGAAAAAGTATATAAAAACAAGCCTCTTTTGAATTTTGAAAATCGGTATTTAACAAAAACCGGGGAAATTATATGGCTGTCCTGGACATCGATGCCTGTCGAGTCCGAAAGATTAGTGTATGCGATTGCCAAAAACATTACCCATAAAAAAAGAATCGAAGAAGAACGCAATTTACTTCTTGCCAATCTTACCCAAATTAATAAGGAGCTTACGGTTTTGTCACATAAAACATCCCATGATTTAAAGTCTCCCATTAACAATATGCTTTCGGTCTTCAGTTTGATAGACAGCACTAAAATTCATGATCCGGAAACACTGGAATTGATCAGCACTCTTAAATTGACCAGTGAAAATTTAAAACAAACTTTAAACGATTCGATTGATGAATTAATTGATAATGAAAACATCAACACTCAAATAGAAAAAATAAACCTAAATGAAGCACTCAACGAAGTCTTGATCTCGATAAATTCTTTAGTCCAAGATTCAAAAGCAGAAATTAATATCGACTTTTCAGCTTTTGAAAATGTAACTTTTAACAAAGCGTACATCAAAAGTATTTTTTTAAATTTATTGACTAATTCGATTAAATATGCAAAACCGGATGCCCCTCCAATTATTACTATACAATCTAAAAAGGTAAATGGAATCAATCAATTAATTTTTTCTGATAATGGGCTGGGTTTTGATTTAGACAAAGTAAAAAACAGGATTTTTGGATTGTATGAAAAATTTCACAGCAACAACGACAGCAACGGTATAGGGCTGTATTTAGTGTACAACTACATCACAAGCTTAGGCGGGCGAATTGCGGTTGAGAGTAAAATAAATGAGGGTGCTACATTCACTATTTCTTTCAAATATTGAATGTAGCACCTTCTAAGATTTTGGATTTTTAATTGACAATCCCTTGCTGATCTACCAGATAAAGTAAGGAAGCCATAGCCGCTGCTCCTAGTTCCAACTCTCTTTTATTGACAGCATCAAATGTGTCATTAGCGGCATGATGGTAATCAAAATAACGTTGCGAATCCGGTTGCAATCCCACCTTTACGATATGATTGGATTGCAGTGGACCAATATCAACACCGGAATGTCCTTTTACAAATTTGTGGATTAGGTATGGTTCAAATAACGTTGCCCAACTACTGATTTTGTTAAAATTTGCTTCATCAGCATCAATTGAAAATCCTCTTGGGGAAAATCCTCCCGAATCGCTTTCTAAAGCAAAAATATGGTTTTCATTATTTTTATTGGACTGTACTTCATATTCTTTGCCGCCTCGAACTCCGTTTTCTTCGTTCATAAACAATACCACACGCAACGTATTTTTAGGTTTATACCCAATGTTTTTGAAGATATTTAATACCTCCATACTTTGAACACATCCAGCACCATCATCATGAGATCCGTCTCCTAAATCCCAGGAATCAAGGTGGCCGCCAACGACCATTATCCTTTCAGGATGTTCAGAACCTGTTATTTCACCAACCACATTGTAGGATAAAACATCATCAAATGTTTCACAAGATTGTTTGAAATAGAATAGCGAATTTGGATTTTGTTTTAAACTTTTGCTCAACAGTTCGGCTCCATTTGTACTAATGGCAGCAGCTGGAATTCGTTGTTCTTTGGAAATTTCTCCATAATTAGTTGCACCGGTATGCGGTAAATCATCCAATCGCAAATTCATGGATCTTACAATTACAGCTAAAGCACCAAGTTTTCCAGCTTCTCTGGCTCCTGATGATCTTTGGTCAACACAACTCCCATAGGCTTTGAAAGTTTCGATAAATTCAGGATTCATCGCTCTGTTGAAGAAAATGATTTTCCCTTTTACTTTTGCTTCCCCTAATGCGGTTAATTCTTCCAGGCTGTTTACTTCAATTATAGTTGCTTGTACTCCTTTTTTTGGAGTGGCCACTGAACCTCCCAGCGCGCAAATGGGGAAATTAATTTTTTGTTTTCCTACTTGTAAATATGCGATTTCTTTTTCGCCACGAACCCATTTTGGCACCATTACTTCCTGGAGATAGACTTTATCTAAACCCAGGGTTTCTAATTGTGCTTTGGTATACAAAACTGCTTTTTCAGCTCCTATAGAACCTGATAATCGGGATCCAATGGTATTGGATAAATGGTCCAGCCAAGGATAACATTTGGCATTGGTTAAGGATAATTTGTAAATTTCTTTTAACATTTGTTCCTCCTTAGCTTGCGCAAAAGCAGTAATTCCACCAAAGAAAAGTGCGGCTAAAACAATTGATTTTTTCATAATAAATTTGGGCTTTTTTGGGTATTCTTCTTTATAATTTTGGTTTTGGTTGCCGTCGCAATTTCGTAATTCTTACTGAATATTTTATGCTAGATTCAAAAAAAATCCTGCAAGTTATATTTTCTTGCAGGATATCCTATTTATTTTATTGGTTCAAAACTGATTGCCGTTCCACCTCCGGGAGCTAAATTCAATTTGATTTTTGATTTGCTGGTTACTGTTATCGTTCTTATTTTATAAGCGATAGGATTCTTTTTCCAATCGGCATCTTTAGCATCTTCATAAATGATGGCTTTGTATTTCATTCCTTTGGTCAGGAAATCTAATTTAATTTCTGATTTTCTGGCATTCTCATCTGTTATTGCACCCAAAAACCAGGTTTCTTTTCCTTTTGTTTTTCGAGCAACCGTAACGTAATCGCCTGGTTCAGCTTCTAAATACTTACTTTCATCCCAATCCGTTTCAACGTCTTTGACAAACTGAAAAGCATCCGGATATTTCTCGTAATTTTCTAATAAATCGGCCGCCATTTGCAACGGAGAATACATCGTTACATACAAAGCCAGTTGCTTGGCTAAAGTCGTGTGTACCTGCTCCGTTTTATTTTTATCATAATAACTCATTTTAATTTCAAATATGCCCGGTGTATAATCCATAGGTCCGCCCAGTTGTCTGGTAAACGGCAATATAGTTTCATGCATAGGTGGATTTCCTACGCTCCAAGCATTGAATTCATTCCCGCGAGCCGCTTCGGCAGCGATATAATTAGGATATGTTCTTCCGTAACCGGTAGGTCTTGATGATTCGTGGGAATTAATCATAATCTTGTAATCCGCGGCACGTCTAACAACAAAATTGAAATGATTCACCATAGATTGCCCGTCATGAAATTCGCCACGCGGAATAATTTTACCCACATAACCGGTTTTTACCGCCGGATATTCGTATTTTTTCATCAAATCAAAAGCGCGATCCAAGTGTCTTTCATAATTACTGACAGAACCCGATGTTTCATGATGCATGATCATCTGTACATTTTTTGCTTTGGCATAAGCCGAAATTGCAGCAATATCAAAATCCGGATACGGAGTGGTAAAATCAAAAACTTCCTCTTTCCAGTTTCCGTTCCAATCTTCCCAACCTACATTCCAACCTTCAACAAGTACCCCACCGAAACCATTTTTTGCGGCAAAATCAATGTATCTTTTCGTGTTTTCCGTGGTAGCGCCATGTTTTCCTGAAGCTTTTGGGGCATCTGCAAAATTAGTGGCATTTTGAGAACCGGCATAATCCCAAGTTGATTTCCCAACATGCATTTCCCACCAAATTCCAACATATTTCATGGGTTTTATCCAAGACGTATCGTCTAATTTTGACGGTTCATTGAGATTCAAAATCATTTTAGAAGCCACAATATCTCTGGCATCATCACTAATCATGATTGTTCTCCAAGGTGACACACAGGGTGTTTGCAAATACGCTTTGTCACCAATAGCGTTAGGAACTAATTCGGCTTTTAATTTGTAATTTGTCACATCAGCATTCAGGTGCATGACCGGATAATTGACAACCGCAGCTTCAAAAATATTGAGATACAAACCTGATGGTGCTTTCATCATCAAAGGTGTTTGAACCATATATTTTCCCGGAATAGATTTTACTCCAATTCCATTATTCATATTGATTTTGCTGTTATCAATTTCAGAAAACTTAGTTTCATTGTATTCGTATTCATTACTGTCAAAATCTCCTGGAATCCAGAATACTTTATTATTTTCGGTCAAATTGAATTGCGTAACCTCATCCGAAATGATGAAATAATTCAACTCCGCTTGTCTTGGAAAATTGTATCTGAAAGCTACACCTTCATCAAAAACTCTAAAAATAATGTTAATTTTCACCTTAGTTTCCTTGTTAATCAGCGAAACATTAAGCTCATTATACTGATTTTGAATACTAGTTTGTTCCCCTAAAACGGGTTTCCAAGATTCGCTGAAACTTGAAGTTTTTGAAGTCAGAATTTCAAAATTAGTGTCGAGATCCGGTTTTTCCTTTAATTTTATGCCTAAAAGACTTTCTAAAACAACTGCTTTATTTTTGTAATTTACAGAATATGCCGGTTGACCATTTCCTGCTAATTTAAAATTTAGAGCTATAGTGCCAGATGGAGACTGAACGGTTTGAGCATGTCCAAAACTGAACATAAAGAGTAGAAAAAGAGAAAGTAAATATTTCATTTTTAATGATTTTTTTGAATTGATAAAAGTAAATAAAATAGTCGTGTATCACAGTCTCACATGTACCAAATACCATTATTTTGTTTAAAAAAACCCTTCAGTACAAATACTGAAGGGCCGATCATAAATAAATAAACCAAATCTATTTAATCAACTCAAAACTAACTTTCCGGTCCGTGTTCGAATCTGTTCCTACAAAAACTTGAAAAGTTCCCGGTTCTGCAATAAACTTCAAATCCGAATTATAAAATTTCAATTCTTCTAGGGAAATTTCGAAAGTAACTGTTTGCTTTTCTCCTTTTTTAATTGCTATTTTTTGGAATCCTTTCAATTCTTTTAGCGGTCTTGTAACTGAACCTACTAAATCTCTTATATATAATTGAACGACTTCCTTACCATCAAAATTTCCGGTATTGGTGACATCAACAGTCACATTTAATTTCTCGATGAAACTCATTTTATCTGCTGATATCCTCAAATTCGAATACTCAAAAGTGGTGTAACTCAATCCAAATCCAAAAGGATATAAAGGTTCATTTCTTTCGTCGATATAATTCGATCTGAATTTTTCGAACTTCCCTTCTTTGTTCCCTAAAGGTCTTCCTGTATTTTTTTGGTTGTAATAAATAGGTACCTGCCCTACACTTCTAGGGAAAGTAGCAGTCAATTTTCCCGAAGGATTTTCATCGCCAAACAAAACATCAGCAATTGCACTGCCTGCTTCACTACCGGCAAACCAAGTATTCAAAATAGCAGGAACGGTTTCGTTTTCCTGAACCAAAACCAATGGACGGCCAGTAAATAAAACCAAAACCACCGGTTTTCCCGTTTTCAATAAGGCTTGTAATAAGTCTTTTTGCGCTTGTGGAATTTCTAAGTTCGTTCTGCTACTGCTTTCTCCGGACATTTCTGCTGATTCTCCAAGTGCGGCAACAATTACATCCGATTGATTCGCAATTTTCAAGGCTTCCTCCAATAATTCTTCGGTAGTTCTGTCATCGCGATGTAAGGTTTTGCCAAACATAGTTGCTTTTTCCTCGAAAGCGGCATCATAATCCAGATTGCTTCCTTTGGCGTAAAGCACTTTGGTCGAATTCCCAACCACTTCTTTGATTCCTGCCAAAAGTGAAATGGATTTATCCTGATTTGTGGCTACACTCCAGGTTCCTGCCATATTTTCTTTGGCATCAGCCAAGGGTCCGATTAAGGCAATCGTCCCAGACTTTTTCAAAGGAAGCAACTGATTTTGATTTTTTAATAAAACTAAAGATTGAGCAGCTGTTTTTCTGGCTTCGGCTCTGTTGCTTGCTGTAAAAATTTCCTCTTTTGCTCTTTTAGCATCTGTGTAACGATACGGATCATCAAACAATCCCAGATCATATTTGGCATTCAAAATAAGACGAACCGCATTATCAATTTGTTCGATACTCACTTTCTTTTCGTCTACTGATTTCTTCAAAGTCGTCAAGAATCCCTCGCCCACCATATCCATTTCGATTCCGGCATTTAATGCCAAAGCAGATACGGTTTGCAAATCCCCCATTCCATGATCTATCATTTCCGGAATTCCTGTAAAATCAGTTACTACAAATCCTTTGAAACCCCATTGCTTACGCAACACATCAGTCATTAACCATTTGTTTCCGGTTGCAGGAATCCCGTCTACTTCGTTGAAAGAAGCCATTACAGAACCTACACCCGCATCAACAGCGGCTTTGTAAGGTGGAAAATAATCATTGTACATCCTGATTCGACTCATGTCAACCGTATTGTAATCACGTCCTGCTTCGGGCGCGCCGTATAAAGCAAAATGTTTGACACAAGCCAAAATGGTATTATTAAGGGACAAATCATCTCCCTGATACCCTTGGACCATTGCTTTTGCAATTTGGCTTCCCAAAAACGGATCTTCACCCGAACCTTCGGAAACTCTTCCCCAGCGAGGATCGCGGGAAATATCAACCATTGGGGAGAAAGTCCAGTTGATTCCATCAGCACTGGCTTCTTGTGCCGCAATTTGGGCACTTCTTTCTATCAGTTTCATATCCCATGTACAAGACAATCCAAGCGGAATAGGAAAGGTCGTTTCATACCCGTGAATTACGTCCATTCCAAAAAGCAACGGAATTTTCAATCGGCTTTTTTCGACCGCGATCTTTTGAACTTCATATATTTTTTGAACTGATTTGATGTTGAATAAACCACCCACTTTACCTTCTTCGATATTCTTCGCGACATTGGAACTGTTAGCCTGACCCGTGGTAATATCTCCCGAAGTAGGTAAATTTAATTGCCCTATTTTTTCTTCCAAAGTCATTTTAGAAAGTAACTCTGAAACGAATTCTATTTTCGGTTTAATTTTAACGTTCTTTTTAGTTGTCTTTTTTTGGCTGTAGCCAAAAAGAGAAATTCCAAAAAGTAATATAATAAGTTTAATTTTCATTTTGTCTGTTTTTTGTTTGTTGGAACATCCAATCATAAATTTCTTGGTTGTCATACACGCGCGACCAACTGTCGTGGTTTGCATTATCAAAAATGGTTAATTCCACATTGGAGTTCTTTGGAATGTGCAAAACGTAATTTAGTTCGTAATTTTTAACGACTTCCGTTTTAATTTTCCCCCTCCTCTCAGTTTGAGAAAAAGAATTCCATGACATTAAAAAGGCGAGTATTAAAATTAGACATTTCATCATTCTTTAAAAATTATATTTTGTAGAATTAAAGCCCAATTTTGTCAAACCTGGTTTAATTTCCGGAGCGTTCATAAATAATTTCCATAATAAACCGGAACGGTGATTTTCAATCATAGGTGCAATTGTACCTTGATCAATGGCTAAATATCTTGGCGTTACCCAGTTATAATGCGGGGAAAAGGCATCATAAGGCCCTGCTATTCCAACATATTCTGTTCTTTTTTCATCGTATAAATAATGAAGAAACTTCATGGACTCTACTGGTGTAAAAGGAAACGAAGACAGGGCAGCCGTAGGCGTAATTACCCCTAAATCATTGTTAGGCTGGTGTGCTGAATATCCTGTAGAACCATCACTGTTACGGGAATAACTAGCCGTTAATCCCCAACATTTATCTGAATAACCTTTCCATTGACGTGGATTAGCAATGCAATATTGATTGATGATTTTAGAATGATTTTGGGTCAATGCCCAATAATCGGCATATTGATCCTTCAATGTAGTGGGATCTAATCCTAAATAAGAATATTGCGCCCAGAACAAAGGCCCTACATTTCCTGAAGCTCCGTTATAATTGAAAATCACAGGAATTCCATATTGTGATCCTCCATTTGTAATGCCTCCATTTCTGGCCCAAGCCTGATGATAGGCCTGTTCCGAAATAGGATGCGTAGGAGAAGCAGCACCCAAAACATAGGTAATCAAACATTCGTTGTATCCTTCTAATTTAAAATTCATTTCCCAACCGTATTGCGGAGACCAATGCCAGTAAAGGGCGTTTTCTCCTTTGGTATACCAATCCCATTCTACTCCTTTCCAAAGTGCATCGGCTTTTGCAGCTAATTCTTTTTCTGAGGCAGAACCATTTTTAAAATATTCTCTGATGCTTAATAATCCTTGACAAAGGAAAGATGTCTCTACTAAATCACCTCCATTATCTTTTGTTCCAAATGGAATTACTTTTCCGGTTGAACCATCCATCCAATGGGGCCAAGCACCGTGAAAACGTTCTGCTTTTTCGAGAAAATTCATAGCAGTTGTAAGACGTGAAACTGCTTCTGACCGATTTACAAAACCGCGTTCAATACCTACTATTATTGACATTAACCCAAAACCGGAACCTCCCGTGGTGACAATATTAGCTTCAAAACCAGGATCATTGGTATAATACCGTTCTCTTGCCAGTTTAGAATTAGGCTCTGCATACTCCCAAAAATACTTGATGGCATCTTTTTGAACCTGATCCATAACCTCAATATCCGTCAAAGGAACTGTTGGAGTAACAGGAGTTGTTGGCAATGGAGTTCCAGTACCTCCGTTACTCTCCGGAGTTGAGGAAGAGCAGGAAATAAAAAAACTAATACAAAATAGTAAACTCAGGGAAATCTTCATTTTAATAAAAATAATAGGATTAATAGTTTTAAAATAAACCCCTAGTTTTAGAAATCTAGGGGTTAATAGTCTTTTATCTGTTGTCTTTTTCTAATTTATATAAAGCGACAACTTCATTGTCAGAAAGAGCTGCGTTATAAATTCTAAACTCATCCATTAAACCGGTGTAATTCAACATCCAACCATCTGGAGCGTTCCATGGAGCACCTAAATGTTGCTGGAATCCACCAATAATGAACTTTGAAACATTCGAACTGGCAAGATCACCATACCCAACACCCCCGCTAAGAGGATCACTTGCATATCGCTTGGCAATTGAAGCAGGTAAATTCAGTTTTTGTCCATCAATGTACATACTGTAAGTAGAACTAACTCCACTGTAAGCCCATACAACATGTTTCCATGTTCCAAACATATTTGTTAGAACATTAGCACCACCATGCTCTATAAACTGCCCAGACCATGCAATACTGGGTGTCACATCTTTTTGAAGATGATTTTTCATTAACATAGTAGTTGCCGGACCAGTACCTTCTATTAATGAGAAAATGTTCCCCCAAAAATCTGTTGTTTTTGGCAACATAAATAATGATTGTGCTCCTCCGGAGTGTGGATTTGTATTGATCCACATAGAAACAGTAATACTTTTTAAATCCACCAAAGAACTTGCCACTGCGCTGTAAGCAATAAAAGAATTTGAAGATCCTTGATATGCCTTTCCTTTGATTCCGTTTCCATAGGTCACATTTTTCCCTACCCCGCCTGTTATTCCATTTTTTGAATCTGTAATACTGTTCTCAAAACTAAATTTGGTAACTAAATTAGCGGCAGCAACGTTATCTGAATTTTCATATCCACCAATTGCCTCGTAAGCAATTAGTGTATTGACTTTATCTATACTATCCTCGTTACAGCTCACAAAAAATTGTGAAGCCAAAACAGAAGCAAATAAGAAAATATATTTATTTTTTTTCATTTTACAGTTCTTTAAAATTAATACCCTGGGTTTTGTGTTGACAATCCGCCTGATTGTATAATAAAAGCTTGTGGCAATGGAAACAATTCATGTTTACCTGCAACGAATGTTTTTCCATGAATAGCAAATGCAGTTACTGCTTGTCCCGTACGCACTAAATCAAAAAATCTATCGTGTTCAAATGCCATTTCAACTCTTCTTTCTTTCCAAATTGCAGTTCTCACATCACTTTTAGATAGAGCAATTGTGTTGCTTAATCCAGCTCTTGCTCTAATTTGGTTCAACAAAGAAATCGCTGCAAGAGTTTGATTCAATTCATTTAGCGCTTCGGCTTTCATTAATATAACTTCGGCATATCTCAAATATTTAATATTCACATCGGTTTCCCAACCATCTGTGAAAGCAGATGAATACGCTTTGTAGTTGTATCTTTCATTTTCAACAGTAACTGGTACAACTCTACCATCATATAAAGTGGTACCTCTAAAAATGATTGTTGCATTTTTTCTACTATCGCCTGTTTCATAAGCATTTACTAAACTTTGGGATGGTGTATTGAAGCCCCAACCCCATCCACCATTACCACGAGCTCCTTGCGTATTGGAATATCCTGAGATTCCTTTGGCAGGAACTGAACCTGTGCCTTGAATTTCAAAAATAGATTCAGCATCATTTTCTCCAGCTAATCTAAACATAGAAGCATAATTTGGAACAATAGCATATCCTGTAATCAAATTACAGTTGTCCACTACTTTCTGCCAGTTTTTTTGGTACAAATTTATTTTTGCCAATAAAGCGTAAGCAGCTCCTTTTGAAGCTCTTCCTTTTTCAGCAGCCGCATATTCGGATTTGTTTGGCAATGCCACAATAGCATCATTCAAATCACTTTCAATATAAGCATACACTTCTGCTCTAGATTTTCGTGTTAATTGCATAATTCTATCTTCATCAGAAGAAGGGTTTGGCAAATGATCAATAATTGGAACACCTCCATAGGTTTTCACTAAAGTGAAATACATAAAGGCTCTCAAAAACTTTGCTTCTCCCATTAATCTGGTACGTAAAGCAGGATTAGCTTTGTCTAATTGAGGAATAATACTTAATGCTTGATTGCATCTGTTAATTCCTTCATAATTAGCTGCAAAAACCTCACTTGTTGATGGCGTTGAGGCATTATAGGTTAAGGCATCCATTAAATCTTTATCGGAACCAGTATCTCCTGGAGACGATCCTTTGTCAGCATCATCAGAGGCAATACTTGACAACCCAATCCAAGAAAAGGAAGTCATGTTCCAATCTAAAAACTTACTGTAGATGGCAGTTACAAAAGTGGCAGCTCCTGCATCATTATTGAATAATTCTATGTCTTTTGTAGAAATAGATTCTGTTTGATCTACCTCTAAATAGTCGTTTGAACATCCCGAGAAAAAGTATGCGGATAGCGCAAAAATTGATATATATATCTTTTTCATTGTATTAAAATTTTAAATTAGCACCAATAACTACTGATCTTAATGTTGGATATGCATCCAACTCAATACCTTGCGTTCCATAAGGATCTCCATTACCATTTAATTCAGGGGAGAAACCTGAGAATTTTTGAGTAATAAGTGGATTTATTGCATTTACATATACTCTACAAGAAGTTAAAAATTCTCCTTTCAAAGGAATTTTGTATCCTAGAGTAATATTATTGATTCTAAAGAAATCCCCCGATTCTAAATAATAAGTTGACGCTACCGGAACTTGATTAAACGGTCCAGGATTTGAGGCAGTAGTATTGTTTACTGTCCAAAAATCTGTTGCCAGTGAATCTTCGATATTTTCTCCTGTAAAACGTTGTGCTTTTTTACCGTTATACACTTTTGCTCCAGAGGTACCGTATCCGTCCACTGAGAAATCAAAGTTTTTATAGTTCATCCCTAAAGTAACTCCGTATGTTGAATTAGGTAAAATAGAACCAACGTACTTTTTATCTGCATTAGCATTTAAAGCATCTTGAGTCACTTTGGCTCCTGCTGCAGTGTAGTATAACATTTTACCATTTGTAGCATCAAAACCCGCATATTCATAAATATAAAAACTACCCAATGGTTTTCCTACAGAAGTATTGTCTAATAGTTTTGTCCATTGTCCATTTCCTAAATCTCCACCTGTAATTGGGGCAAGTGTAGCATCTTTTAAACCTGTCAATTCATTTTTGTTGTTAGAAAAATTTCCTCCAACCCAGTAACTCAAATTATCCGTTAGTTTATCATCCCAACGCAAAGCAATCTCATATCCTTTATTAGAAACTTCTCCCACATGTGCCGGTGAAGAATTGCTGATTCCAGAAGTAATATAAGGTCTTGTGTTTAAAATTACATTTGTAGTCGTTTTATCGTACACATCAAATGATCCTTTCAATCTGTTAGTCAATAATTCAAAATCTAATCCTGCAGAAGTTTCTTCGGTGATTTCCCATGATAAACTTGGATCTACTTGTGAATTGATAGTAGTTCCTTCATTCAATAGGGAACCTCCTAAATAATAAGTAAGACCAGAACTATATGCTTGGTTGTTAAGAGGAACATTTTGGTTTCCTAATTTACCCCAACCACCTCTTAATTTCAATAAGTCTATTCCTGTTGCATTGGCCATAAATTCCTCTTTGGTAATAACCCATCCTAAACCAAAGGCTGGAAAGGTTCCCCAACGGTAATCTTTACCAAAATTTGATGAACCATCCCGTCTGATTGTACCTGAAAATAGGTATTTATCCATTAATTTGTATTGAAAACGACCAAAATAAGAAGCTATTTTATTTTCATTAAAAACCTCATCTCTGTAATTAACAACTGTTCCTACATAATCAACACCCGCTAGTGACCAGTAATTTGAATTTGCATTTACATTTTTTCTGGCAACAGTCAATTGCTCTCTAGCACCCCTAACCGAGGTCTCGATACCAGCTGTTAGTTCAATATCATGAATTTCTGCAAAAACTTTATTGTAAGTCAGGTAGTTAGACAGATTCCAATTGAAATATTGATTTCTACCTTTAGTCAATAAATTAATATTTTTATCCGCTGGATAAGTAATACTGCTTAATTGTCCCGGATTATTATTGGATTGCCAAATTGTTTTAGTGTCTTCGAAATTGTAATTTTTCCAAGAATAATATTCCCCGTTAAATTGAGAAGTAAATTTTAATGATTTCAAAATATCATAATCTAATTTCAAACCCCCTTGTAAGGTTATGCTTCTTTGCTCTTCATCAAAATAGTTTAATTGTGCTACAGGATTTCCTACGTTATTAAAAGAAGAACCGGCAGTCCCGGCAAAGCCGTTAGTACCAACATAAGAAACTCCATATTGACCATTTGAAAAACGAACTGGAACGATTGGTGATTGTTTGTAAGCGTTAGTAAAAGCGCTTAATGGTTTTGGAGTAGAATTTGCTGAACCAAAACTAAAATTTTGATTTAAAGTTACTTTTTTAGAAATTTTAATTTCATTATTGTTTCTAAAAGTGGTCCGACTGTAATCCAATCCGTTAAGAATTGCTTTTTCCTGATAATTTCCTAAACTGAAGAAGTATTTAATATTCTCCGTTGCACCAGAAACCGAAACGTTATTTTGAGTATATGAACCTGTTCTGGTAATCGCATCAAACCAATCGGTGTTAATGGGTTGATCTTGTGAAAAAGTAGTGGTTTGCAAAGCAGAATTCGAAAAATGAGAGTACTTATTACTTCCTGCCATTTTTACTTTTTTCAAAGGCTCTCTAAAACCTGTGAAGCTTTCAAATTCTACTGTAACTTTGTCTCCTTTGCCTTTTTTGGTTGTAATAATGATTACACCGTTTGCAGCTCTAGTTCCATAAATTGCTAATGCAGAAGCATCTTTTAAAATTTCGTATGAGGTAATGTCATTCGTATTAATGTTATTGATATTCTCCGTAGGCATACCATCTACAAGATATAAAGGAGTACGTCCGCCTAATGCAGTACCCAAACCCCTAATAATTACGGAAGGAGTGCTTCCCGGTAAATCAGAAGAAATTACCTGAACACCCGCAGCTTTACCTTGAATTGCTTGTGAAGCATTGAGTACTTTAGTTTTAGAAATTTCTTCTGCTTTCAGCGAAATTATTGAGGAAGTATTATCAATAATTTTTCGAGTTCCGTACCCTATAACAACGACTTCATCTAATTGTGTATCCTGATCTTCTTGAAGTACAATACGCATCAGGTTTGATGTAGCTACAGTAGAAGTTGGTTCAAAACCTAACATAGAAATTTGTAAAATTTCACCTATTACAGCTCTAATTTCAAAATTCCCATCAAAATCAGTAATTGCATTCGTTTTAGAATCAACTGCAACTATAATACCACCTGGAATTCCGATGCCATTTTTATCTGCTACTTTTCCCTTAATTACTTGTCCAGACATGTATGCCGGTAGTAAAATAAGTGCTAAAAAGCTAAAAATAATATTTCTCATATATTAATAATTTGTTAAAGTTAGTTGAGCCAAATTAGATAATTACAACGTTATAGTTAGTACAACAGAGTTACTACATAAATACATCAAAAAATAAAAGTAGCGAAACAAATCAATGATTGAAAGCTGTTAATAAGGAAAACGGGTATTGCAATAGATGTATATGATGTAGTAATGATGTATTATGGTTTCTAAAAAAACAATACATTAAATATAGTATCTATAAAAATAGAAGGTATTTATATGTTTAACAAAAATTTAGAAAGGTTTTCTTCCTGATTAAGATTTAATTTTTTTCTTAGGCGATACCGTTGCAACTCAACTCCTCTAAATGAAATGTTCATCATTGGAGCAATTTCTTTAGAAGAAAGATTCATTTTTAAGTAAATACAAAGTTTAATATCCTTAGAGGTAAGGTTGGGATATTTCTTTGCTAGCTTGACAATAAATTCATTGTGAATCTGATTTAGGTTGTTCTCAAAAGTCTCCCATTCATGTTTATTCACGGCATTTATTTTTATGGCTTTTTTGATGTCACTTTTTAGTTTATTAAAGTCCGATTCAGAGTCTAAAATACCTTGAATACGTTCTATCATTTCACTTTGCTTTGCTATAGAAAGTGACTTACCGGCAACCTCAGATGACTTTGTTTGCAATTCAAGTTCCAAAATGTGCTTTTCATATTCTTGAATATTCAACTTGTTTTGGGCTTTTAATTCCATTTCCAGAATTTTATTTTGATGTTTTAACTCCTCATCACGAAACTCTAATTTTTGAACATATCGTATTTTATTCCACTTATAATATAGGTATAATATTGTGCTTATCACAATAAGATACAACGAGATCATCCAAAAAGAAAAATACCAAGGCTTAGCCACAATGAATTGAAAATTAGAAATTGTAGTATAATTCAGTCCATCATTCCCGTAAATAGTAACACTATGGTCGCCACTACTAAGGTTATTCAAAACAATCAATCCCTCCTTGATAGGTATAAAACGAGACGTGTTAGTGGTTTTATAAAATAAATTTGGCTTTGCCGCTCCAAATTTTCCAGATATTACATGTATCTTCAACTCTGAATTATAATTTATCCGCGATTTATTGTGAATCAAACTATCTTCACTAAAAGCTTCTATTTTTATATTCGTATTTTGTTTTTTTTCTTGTTTTAACTGAAGTGAAATAAAACCATCGTCAAGATTTAATAAATAACTTTCTTTATTTTTAAAAATTTTCAAATTGTCATTGATAATCTTTCCTGAGTAATATTTTTCCTGAATAACATTCCAGACAAATTTATTTGCATTGGCATAAATATGATACAAAAGACCACTCTGAAGTACTATAAAATGATTTTCGTCAATAGTGGCAATATTAGAAATATTTTTGAAATTAGAATTGAATAATTTATCTTTCTCGAGTTGATTCGTGATTGAATTATAGGTATACCAAGACTTATTTATCAGAAAAAGAATTTCATTTCGGAATTCAAATATTTTCACGCCAAAATCATTACTAATTTTGCTGCGTTGGGTAACATTTTCAATCGCAGTAGTTTCATAGGCATCATTATACAGAATGCGGTACAAACCTCTGTTGTTATCAGCAGCCCATATTTCATTTTTCCTATTTTGAGCTACATATTTAATTGGTTTTACTAATCCTTTTATACTTTTCTTTTGATTCAAATCATCAATATCATTATAAATAATTACGCCGCTATATGTTGCTTGCAAATACGAATTATTGATACTGCTTTTTGCTACATTCCACCCCCCGTGTACAGCACTTAATTTATAGAACAATCCTTTCTCGTAAACAAAAGTGCCTTCGTTGTGACCTATCAGGTATTTGTTATTAATTTTACTGATATTCCATGCCTGCCCTTCAGTATTGGGAACTATAGAAAATTGATTGCCTTCTAATTTAAAAATACCATGATTGGACGCCATTAGATAACCTTTGTCTATAGTAGCGACAGAATATACAGAGCCTAAAACGCCCGAGTTATCATAGAAAATAGATATTGGCGAATTGACCTCAACATGGGCAATTCCATTATCCAAGCCAAGCCATAAATCATTTTCTTTGTCCAACCCCATACTCAAAATCGAGTTGTTCATCAGGACATTATTTCTATTAATGTTTTTATAGGAATTGGTTTTTAAATCAAACAGATAAACCCCTTTACTGGCAGTTCCAATAACTAATTTATTGTTTTTTATAAACGCAGCTGCATTGATATTAGCCGTTTTCAAAATAGTGTTTAAAGGGTTTTTCCAAGTACTCAAAACGCCTTTATCATCAATGTAAACCCCATTTTTTTTAGTAAAAATATAGGTTTTGTTTTGGAACTTTCCTATAGCATGAATCACATTATTTTCTAATATAGACCATCTTTGAATTTTTTCAAAAGTGGAATTATTCATTTTATAGATTCCGTTTTCTACTGAAGCAACGAGCAACTGATCGTCTACTACGAAACAATAAGAAATCAAAAAAGAGAACTTTTCCTTCTTGATTGCTTTTCCATCATACAGAAAAATCCCATTAAATGATTGAAAATAAATTTTTCCTTTGAACTTAAATATCTTCCAAATTTCTTCATTATCACTATCTTCGAAAACCTTCGTTTTATCAGAAAGTGAGACATACAACATCTTCCCTTTTTTTCTGTACCAATACCCAAATTCTTTATAAGAACCCGAATAAATCCTGTCACCATCTACCAGTATCGAACGGATAATCGTTTTGTTGGGCAGTGTGTATTTCTCCCATTTCACACCATCATATCGCAACAAATAATAATTATTAGCAAAGTACATTGCGTCATCATTTCCTTGGGCTACATTCCAAATCTGGTTGTCGCCTTTATAATCTGATTTGTTATAATTTTCCACAAAAGGAAGTAGCTCCTGAGCAAAAAGTTGGGATGAAATTAAAGATAAAAGGATTATTATTGTAATTTTTACTTTCAAAACGCGGCATTTTTATCTCCAAATATAGATAGATTTCTTAAATAAAAGGCATAAAAAAAGCGTCTGAATACAGACACTTTTTTGTGAACGGCGAATTTTCTTAATTCTTCAATAATTCAAATACCTGATTGGCCAATGACTGTTTCTATGTGATTGTCAATCCACCTTCTTCGAAATCCTCAACAATGGCCTGAAACAACCCCCTTTTGCAGTTTTACCAATCAAAATGCTCATCAAGCCCAAAGTTATAATTTACTTCCCGCTATTTTGTTCCGTTGTTGCAATATAAATGGTTTACTCATTTTTTGATATTTGTATTAATTCCAAAACAAATTGGAGGTCTGGATATGCAAATAAAAACTGCACATTAAGTTAAGCTACATTTTTGTAATTAATTTGATTGTTAAATTCTTCAATA
>NZ_RYDJ01000130.1:0-1328 GCF_003970355.1 Flavobacterium bomense
AATATTGAAAGCTCTGTTTTTTTGCATTCCGTCAAAACTTCCTGTTCTGTTTGCGATAGTCAATGTTTTTGAAGCTTCGTTATATTTAAATTCAATGGTAGAAAACTTCCCTTTCTCGTAATTGTAATTTGTATTTTCATCTTCGTATAAACTAAAAGAAACGTCTTTTCCGGTATAAACATAAATAGTAAAAGGCTCCGACGATTTTTGTGAAGTATATTCAATATTGGGTCCACAAGCCAAAATAGAACCTTCTTTTACATACAACGGAATTTGTTCGTAAGTTGCTTCGGCAGTAATGGTTTGACCACCTTTTAGGAATTCGCTAGTGTACAAATTGTACCAACCATTGGTGTTTGGTAAATACAATTCACGACTGCGTTTTTTGTATTCGGTTACTGGATTTATAAGCAATGCTGGGCCAAACATAAATTGATCGGCGATATTTAAAACTTTTTTATCAGAATTAAAATCCATTGGAAGTCCACGCATCATCGTGTAATCGTTATGATACGTTTGTCCAATTAAAGAATAAATATAAGGCATCATTCGATACCGTAATTTGTTGTAGAACAAGATGCTTTTGTATGCTGGATGATCTTCAGGTGCAATGTTGTAAATTTCTCTGTATGGAAATTGACCGTGAGCTCTAAATAGTGGACAAAAAACGCCATATTGATACCAACGAGCGTTTAATTCTCTCCATTCTTCTAGTGTTTCGCCTGTTGCGTTTTCGTAACGAGTTTCTACAGAAAAACCTCCAATATCACTTGTCCAATACGGTAATCCAGACATTGTAAAGTTCAAACCAGCAGGAATTTGATTTTTCAAATCTTCCCATCGAGAGCCAATATCACCACTCCAAGTGGCTGCAGCATAACGTTGCAAACCTGCAAAACCCGAACGAGTCAGCATAAAGATTCTTTTGTTGGGATCTACACTGCGTTGGCCTTCGTAAATTCCTTTGGCATTCATCAAGGAGAATGCGTTATAGTTGATTTCTGGCGCTCCAAGGTAGGTGTTTCCAATCATTTCTTTTCGAACTTCGGGAGGCATATTACTGTGAACATCTGGTTCTGAAGCGTCCATCCACCAAGCATCGATTCCGGTGGTATAGATGTTTTTGTTGATTAATTTCCAAAATTCTTTTCGGGCTTCGGGATGGAACGGGTCGTAAATGGCATTGTTAAAACCCAACCAATCTTTTCGGTTTTCGACCACGTTTCTTTTTAGGATATAGCCTTTGGCTTCAAGATCTTTGTAGTTTTGAGTATCTTCATAGAATTTTGCCCAAACCGAAATCATTAATTTGGTATTGTATTTTTCGT
>NZ_RYDJ01000131.1:0-1319 GCF_003970355.1 Flavobacterium bomense
GCACAAGCGGGAGCTAAATTTTTGCGACCTACGACTTCTACTACACAAACTCGACAGCCAGTTGGATTGTGAGTGGTGTTTAAATCGTGTAAGTTCATATAACACAAGGTTGGAATATTAATTCCCACACTTTTGGCAGCATCCAAAATTGTAGTTCCTTTTTCAACCTGAAAATTTTTATTGTCGATTTTTATGCTAATGGTATCCATAAAATTGTAGTATAGAATTAATTTAAGTAAACAGCATGAAACTTGCATTTTTCCATACAGATGCCACATTTGGTACAAAGTTCCTGATTGATAACGTGTACTTTCTTTTTCTCTCCAGTAATGGCTCCAACAGGGCATTTTCTGGCGCAAACAAGACAACCAATACAATTTTCTTCGCTGATATAATAGCGCATAAAGGATTTGCATTGACCACTTGGACAGCGATGTTCAGCTACGTGGGCGTAATATTCGTCATAGAAATTGGCCATTGTAGAAAGAATTGGATTTGGAGAAGTTTGCCCCAATCCGCACAAAGATGTGTCTTTGACCACAACGCTTAAATTGCGAAGCAAATCCAAATCTTCCATTGTTCCTTTACCATCACATAATTTGGTGAGCATTTCGTGCAACCGTTTATTGCCAATTCGGCAAGGGGCACATTTACCACAGGATTCTTCCACAATAAATTCCAAATAAAAACGAGCCATCGAAACCATACAATCGTCTTCGTCCATAACAATCATACCACCAGAACCCATCATAGAACCTGCGGCGGTAAGTGAATCAAAATCTATAGGTAAATCCAAATGTTTTTCTGTCAAACATCCGCCTGAAGGTCCTCCGGTTTGCACCGCTTTGAATTTTTTTCCGTTAACAATTCCGCCTCCAATATCATAGATTATTTCTCTAAGAGTGATTCCCATTGGAACTTCAATCAAACCCACATTATTGATTTTTCCTGCCAAAGCGAAAACTTTTGTTCCCTTGGATTTTTCTGTTCCAATACTGGCATACCAATCGGCTCCTTTGTTGATAATAGCGGGAATATTCGCAAAAGTTTCTACATTATTGACATTGGTTGGTTTTTTTAAATATCCTGAGACACTGGGAAATGGTGGTTTTAAAGTAGGTTCGCCACGGAGTCCTTCCATCGAATGAATCAGGGCGGTTTCTTCGCCGCATACAAATGCTCCTGCTCCATATTTTATAGTGATGGTAAATTCAAAACCAGTTCCGAAGATATTTTTACCTAGTAATCCATATTCTCTGGCTTGGTTTAAAGCTATTTTTAATCTTTTGACAGCCAATGGATATTCGGCTCTAACATAT
>NZ_RYDJ01000132.1:0-851 GCF_003970355.1 Flavobacterium bomense
AACGCAACGGTTGGTCCAAATGTATCTTTAGGAGATGGATGTCACGTTGTTGATAGTTCTATAAAAAACAGTCTGGTGCAAACGCATTCGCATATCAAAAACGCTAATTTAGACAACGCAATGATTGGAAGTCACGCTAGTTTTGATGGTAATTTTACCAGCATTAGCATTGGAGATTATTCGGTGTTGGAATAATTCTTGTCATTAATAATTTTAAATTGCCTCCAGCTTTAGCTGGAGGAAAATGAATAAATGTTTAATTGGGCTTTGGCCAAAATTAATTTTATTTTGGCCAAAGCCATTGAAAGCTATCTTTATTTTATTCCTCTAGCTAAAGCTGGAGGCAATTAAAAAGTTGTCAAATCTAGGCTAACAAATCTCAATTTGCATAAATGAAAAAAACGGTTTCATTCTTTTTATTCTTGGTTTTGCTTTGCAATTCAGCTTTGCTATTGGCGCAAGCCGAACCAGAATCTATTGTGCCTGAAACCGACAAATTTCAAGATTATTTTTACGAATCCTTAAAGCAAAAAGGAATCGAAAATTACGATAAAGCCATTACAGCATTGGAATATTGTTTGAAATTAAAACCCAATGATGCCGTAGTTTATTCGGAAATGGGAAAGAATTATTTTGGGCTAAAAAATTATGAACAAAGCTATTCTTCCTATGAAAAAGCGGCACAAATAGATCCGAAAAACAAATGGTATTGGGCAGGAATGTATGAGGTAAGTTATCAAACCAAGAATTATAATCAAGCCATACTCTCAGTTAATAAATTAATTGAGTTTGACAAAATTTATCAAGACGATTTGGTTTCACTTTACATGTACACGCAACAATTTGACAAA
>NZ_RYDJ01000132.1:861-1317 GCF_003970355.1 Flavobacterium bomense
AAGCACTCGTTTTAATTGAAGAGTTGAATGAAAAGGTTGGAAAATCGGATCGACGTGAAATGTATAAAACGCAAATTTTGGCACAAGGGAAATTCCAAAATGCCGAAGTGAATATTTTGATTGAAAAAATTAATAAGAACCCAAAAGAGGAGTCCAATTATGTTGCTTTAGTAAAGCTATATTCTGAGAATAATGAAGCTCAAAAAGCATCCGAAATAACAAAAAAACTAGAATTGGAAATTCCAGATTCAGACTGGGCTCAACTGGGATTTTTTCAATTTTATTTAAACCAAAACGAAGTTCAGAAAGCTATAAATGCAATGAATGTAGTTTTGGCAAGTTCCCAAATAGAGGCTAAAATTAAACGGCGTGTTCTGGATGAATTTTTGAATTTTGTTAATAAAAAACCGCAATATTCCCCAGATTTGGAGAAAGCAATGGCTTTTTTTGACAAAG
>NZ_RYDJ01000133.1:0-1313 GCF_003970355.1 Flavobacterium bomense
GCTTTGATTGGGGCTTTGGCCAATGATAAAAACAGTCCATTGGGAAGCTGGAGATTAGCTGCCGACGACAATTCAGCCGTTTCTGTTTTGGAAGCAATGCAACAATATAAAGAAAACAAACTGACCTACGAAAAAGGAGCAGATTTAACTATTGAAAAAGCAACTTTCCTCAACGAATTGGTTTTTAATACAACCGACAGAAGTGGTTTTGATGCTGCCAAAAAAGTAGCAGCAAATGCTGATGTAGTGGTTATGGTTTTAGGTGAAAATGGTTTTCAGACAGGCGAAGCTAGAAGCAGAACTAATCTTGATTTACCGGGTTTGCAACAAGAATTATTGGAGGAAATTTATAAAGTAAATCCAAATATTGTTTTAGTTTTAAACAACGGAAGACCATTGGCTTTGCCTTGGGCTGCCAAAAATATTCCCGCTATTGTTGAAGCTTGGCAATTAGGAACCCAAGCCGGAAATGCAGTTGCCCAAGTGTTGTATGGCGATTATAATCCGAGCGGAAAATTGCCAATGTCTTTTCCAAGAAATGTAGGTCAATGTCCCATTTATTATAACAACTATAGTACAGGAAGACCCAATATGACAGATAATAATGTGTTTTGGTCGCATTATACTGATGTAGAAAAAACACCACAATTCCCTTTTGGATTCGGATTGAGTTATACCACTTTCGAATATTCGAATATGAAAATTTCAAGTGATAAAATCAAGTTTATCGAGAAATTAAAGGTTAGTGTTGATGTCAAAAATACTGGGAATTACGATGGTCAAGAAATAGTTCAACTTTATATTAGAGACTTAGTGGGTTCTGTAACAAGACCAGTTAAGGAACTAAAAGGATTCGAAAAAATAAATTTAAAAAAAGGGGAAACAAAAACGGTTTCATTCGAAATTTCATCCGAAGATTTAAAATTTTATACTATCGAAATGAAAAACGAAGCCGAAGCAGGCAATTTTGAAGTTTTTGTAGGTGAAAATTCTAATACGGACAGAAAAGCAAATTTTGAATTGGTTCATTAAATTCTGCAGCTTATGTATTGATTTCCATTTAGTGGAAAACAGCAGATTCATTTTATAAAATTTAAATAGTTAGTAAACATATTTTGTCAAATAATTCGAATTGACAATTATGAATCCAAATAAACACAGAAAATATAGATGGAGATTTATTTTTTGTGTGATTGTCAATCCAATCTCCAAAAACCTGAAATACAAATCAAAACAATGAAAAAAAGATGGGGTAGTTATACTTCTTCCGGAAATATTCTCATCAACCCAGAATTAATTAAAGCGGCAACTGT
>NZ_RYDJ01000134.1:0-1311 GCF_003970355.1 Flavobacterium bomense
ATTATAAATAGAAGCCGCTCCTGCAATATAAATGGTATTAATTAAATCTGTAGTTGTCTTCTGGAAGGCGTCGGCAGTTAGTTTAATTCTATTGTCAATCATTCCAAAATCGATTCCTATATTCCTATCGGTAGTCGTTTCCCAAGACAAATCAGTATTTATATAATTTAAAAGATTGCCTCCATCATCACCCAGTAAACCATAAGAAGAATAGGGACCAATTCCAGAAATATTTCCTGTTTGTCCCCAACCGAGTCTTAATTTTAATTCAGAAACCGTGGTATTGCTTTTTAAGATATTTTCGTTTGAAATTATCCAGGCAGCAGAAACTCCAGGAAAAACTCCCCACTTGCTGTTAGTTGCTAATTGAGAAGCACCCGTGGCTCTAACTACACCATTAACAATATATTTTCCTTTATAATTGTAGGTAGCTCGACTAAAATAGGAAACATAATTTTTTTCGGTAGCAATGGTATCAGAGGCTAATGGATTAGTGTACATCATTTTAGAAATATCTAATTTTCTTAACAAAGGATCAAAACCTGTGCCTTCAATTTTAAGTTGGTCGTATCTTTCTTTTTGAATACTATTTCCCACTAATACATTTAAATCGTGATTTTCAGATTTTATGGAATAATTCAAAGTATTTTCAAAATTTCGATTATAAGAACGGGCGGTATGTTCTCTTCCAATCCCTAATGTTGTGGGATCAGTATTGTTATTATTACGACCATAATTGGATCGATAACTATCTACAAAATATTCGTAAACACTTCTATATATTTCAACAGACGAAGAAGGTTTCCATACTAAATTTTTTAGTAACGTAATATCAAAACTCAAATTGCCCAAATATCTAACCGTATTATTATCCTCTTGTCTGCTTTGAAATGAGACCGGATTTTCTAAGGAAGCTGTTGGATTTGCAGCAAATTGCCCCGGTAATTGTCCGCCAGCAGCAGCACCTCCAGCTAAATCATCTGCATAAACCGGTAAGAAAGAGGGGGTAGTAAGGGCGCTAAGAATAACACCGCCTTGATTTGCACTATTATTATCGCTAGTGTTGTTGAGTTCTGTATTGATAAGATTCATTCCAATATGAGCTTTTAACCAAGATGTTGCTTCTACATCTAAATTTATTCTACCCGATAATCTTGAAAAATTAGAAGGTTTAACTATCCCCTGAGTATCTTGATACCCAAATGATACAAATGCTTTTATTTTATCTGTTCCTCCTGCATAAGATAAATTATAATTCTGATCTTGTCCTGTTTGAAAAACTTTTTTTGTCCAATCCGTATTGATACCTGC
>NZ_RYDJ01000135.1:0-1308 GCF_003970355.1 Flavobacterium bomense
TTTCTATTTCCTTTAGATCTTCAATTCGAAAATCGTCTTGTTTTGCATAAGGAACAAGCCCTTCCTCTTTTAATTTTTTTGCCACATATTCTTGTTCATACTGACCAGGAGTTGGTATAAAAAAAACCTTTTTCTCCAGTTTTACTAAATCCATAATGGTGGTATAGCCCGAGCGACATAAAACCGTTTCACTTTCGTTAAAAGTTTGTTCGAGTTGACGGCTATTCATAAAATTATAATAAGTAACATTTTCTACTTGTTCCTTTTTTTGGTCTTTTTCGATAATGCCTTTTACAAAAACTACATCCCCTTTATAACCAAGAATTTCAACTTTTAATTTATCTTCCAACAATCCGCGTTGAGGCTCAGGACCCGAAAGTATAATCATTAAATCATATAATTTTGGAGTTTCTTTTTTATGCATTCGGCTCAATGGACCAATGTATTTCAGATTGAAATCAGGATTTTCAATATGACCCAATTTACCGGTTAAATTTGGAATTCCTTCTAGATCAGGAACCCAACATTCATTATGCTTTTTTATAATTTGTTGATGCAATATACTGGTGAACCAAGTCGTAGTTCCAGTCATTACATTCAATTGATGTGTCAAATAAACCGACGGTATCTTTTTGCTAAAAACACCCAACCTATTGTCCGAAATAATGCCATCTATATCATATTTTTTGATCCATTTTCTAACTTTTTTTTCCTCTTTCCAAATGGCTTTAATCATTTCAGGAAAGTTTTTCAATAATTTCCATTTAAAGTTTTTACCGTTCTTTGCATATTCAATTTTGTATGAAGGCAATTTAAGTGTCTGAACATAGGGAAACTCCTTTTGCAACAACTCAAGTGCAATCCCATCCGAAGCGATAATCGGAATATAATTATTTTCCTGTAATGCTTTAATGATTGGAATACAACGTGTTGCGTGACCCAAACCCCAGTTTAGCGGAGCAATCAAAATAGTTTTGTTGGCGGTATTGAAACTCATTTATTTATATCAAATTAAGAGCGAAAGGTATGAAATCGAAAGTGATTTCTATTTTGAAAGTATTACTATACTGTTAAGTTAAGGTATAAAAAAACTGTCCAAAAAATAATTTCTGGACAGTTTTTTTTTGGAGAATATTAGTCTTGAATATAGGTTTTATTTCCGTTTTTGTTGATGTAATATTTCCCGCCTCTTGGGCCAGTATATACTTTTTTTCCATTGTATTCACCAGTAACTTTGTCTGGAGTTTTTGGCGCTTTTTCGTTAGATTCTTTCAATGCAGGCTCTTTCTTTTTAGAAGTGCCTTTCGT
>NZ_RYDJ01000136.1:0-1306 GCF_003970355.1 Flavobacterium bomense
CACTTATTGTATTATGAGCGACGATTTAGAACTATCATTTGTGCAGCAATTGAAGACCAATCAGAATATAATCCACAAGATTTGTAGGTTGTATACGAATGGTGAAGACGCACATAAGGATTTGTTTCAGGAAATCACGATTCAGCTTTGGAAGGCTTTTCCGAAGTTTCGTGGTGATAGCAAATTTTCGACTTGGGCATATCGGGTCGCTTTGAATACAGCCATTACTTTGTACCGAAAAAGTACACGAACCGTAAGGACCGTGGATTATGAATCGCAACAATATTTTATTAGCAATGATGATTATAATTATGAGGAAGAAGAACGCTTGAAATTAATGTATAAAGCTGTTTATCAACTGAATGACATTGAAAAAGCATTGGTTTTTATGTATCTAGAGGACAAGGATTATGGGGAAATTTCAGAAACTTTGGGAATAAGCGAAGTAAATGCAAGGGTGAAAATGAATAGAATTAAAGGAAAATTAAAAAAAATACTAAATCCTTAACGATTATGAAATGGGCATAACTGAAAGTTGGTAACTAGAGCCGAGTGAATTATGTGAATTACGTATGACCGATAAAAAAAAATAAAAATCTAAGTATGAAAAATAAAAATGCAACCGATACACTAAATGAAATGATTATTGTTCAAAGAATGATATATGACAATGATTTGGAACAACTCAAAAATCAGTTTGATGTTGCTTACCAAAGTGTAAAACCCATTAACTTGATCAAAAATCTATTTCACGAAGTAACTGCTTCACCCGAAATTAAAAATGATCTACTTAGCAATATAATTGGATTTGGCACAGGATTTATCTCTAAAAAACTTTTGTTCGGCTTTACTCACAATCCAATCAAAAAAGTATTTGGAACACTATTTGAATTTGCAGTTGCCAATATGGCTTCAAAACATTCAGAAGGAATTAAATCTATTGGAGAAAATATCTTCAAACGTTTTTTTAATAAAAACAAAACCAATCAAAATCTAAATCCTTAATTCGTTAAAAGAGCATTATTTGATTGCCATTGAATTTTATCTAAAAAACTAGCTTATTAAACTTTCTCGATTTCATTTTCATTGTTTTTTGATGTAGCAAAATTATTGACTCTGTGATAAAACATTTAATTCCTCGAAGTTTTCTATTACTTTACAAATTCAAGCAAAAAAATAGTAATTTTGCAGTAATAAAAAATTAAAACTCGCCGAATCAATTTTGGAAATCTATACCAAAATCAGGCAGTTTCTAAAACAATTATATGGCATCAGGTTTTTTCGCACTTTTAGATGATATCGCAGC
>NZ_RYDJ01000137.1:0-1303 GCF_003970355.1 Flavobacterium bomense
TAAACCAAGAACCATCGGTAGTTTGGACTAAATCACCATGACCAGTACCTTGAATCGGATTGTTTTCTTCGTTTGAATTGGCGTGTGTCAGGATTGGATTTGCGGGATTGGATTCATAAACTCCCCAAATATTTTTACTTCTGGCAATGGTAACTTTATGTCCATATTCTGTTCCACCTTCGGCAATAATTAAATAATAAAAACCTTCTTTTTTATATAAATGTGGGCCCTCTGGATATTTTCCGCCAGTTCCTTTCCAAATCGTTACGGGTTCTGAAAGCAGTTTGCCAGTAGTTAAATCTATTTCAGACATCACAATCCTATTTTTTACGGCTCCCCAATTTTGTGCAGAGGTAACATAGACTTTGCCGTTATCGTCAAAAAACAAACTTGGGTCAATCCCAGGAGTGGTAATCCAAATAGGGTTTGACCACGGTCCAGCAGGATTTTTTGCCGTTACGTAAAAATTTCCTTTATCCGTAATATTGGTGGTTATCATGTAAAACAAACCATCATGATATCGAATGGTTGGTGCAAAAATGCCCAAAGTAGTTTGTGCTTTTGCCAATGGCAATTGTTCTTCTCTGTCTAAAACATAACCAATTTGTTCCCAATTGACCAAATTGGTACTGTGAAAAATCGGCACTCCGGGAAAATAACCAAAACTGCTGTTTACCATATAATAATCGTTTTGCACCCTACAAATACTTGGGTCTGGATAAAATCCGGGCAAAACAGGATTTTGATAATTGACTTGACCAAAGCCACTGTTTTTTATAAACAAAAGCAAAAATAACAGGATTATTTTGGTTTTAGAACGTGTCATTTAGGTGTTTGTTTAGTTTTTTCCTTACTTTTGTTTGCGAAAGCGGTCGGAGACCGCTATTCACCTCCTCAAAATTGGAGACTTTGCGGAGCGTGTTAACGATTTTTTTTGTGCCGAAACCATCAAGTTGCGGCAAGCAAAACCAATTAGCAGAAATGTCTTTTTCATAAGGTATTATTTTATTTTTAGAGCATATTCGATTGCCTTGACAGTCAAAGGCTCCATAACTTTATAACCTGCCAATGTTGGATGAACGCCATCATTGGTAAACTCCTTTTTCAATCCTTTTTTCTCATCAAGTAATGGAGAATAATAATCGAGGTAAACGATTTTATTTTTAGAGGCATATTCTTTAATTCTATTGTTAAGTTGTATGATTTTCTCGACAGGTTCTAGTCCTGGTTTCCAAGCAAAATCATATGCAGGTAAAACAGACGTTAAGATTACTCTGATGTTATTTGCTTTAGCGAGTTCCAC
>NZ_RYDJ01000138.1:0-1300 GCF_003970355.1 Flavobacterium bomense
CACTAGTGTCCACTTAAAATAAGTTAAAAACCAGCTGGTTAGTATTATGTTCATTGACATTATTGTAATCTGATTTCATAAGTAGTTCATTTATAGATATTTTGTCGAGTAATGATGCGGATAAAATTTGTAGAATTTCGTAGGTTGAACGATTGATTTTTAAATCTTTTGCTATTATAGAAACCAAACAGTAAGTTGCAATTGCTACATTGATTTGAATACGAACAGCATTTTCTGTTGTTCCCCAAAAGGTCTTAACTTTTAGGTGCTGTTTTATCCATTTGAAGAACAATTCTACTTGCCATCTTTGTTTGTAAAGTAGTGCAATATCTTGAGCTGATAATTCAAAATTATTAGTCAAGAATACTAACATTTTTTTTTTTTCAGTATCGAAAAATTTTACTTTTCGTATCTTTTCTGGATAATCTTTTGAGGTATAAAAACCTTCTATTTTACCAATTTGGTCATATTTAATTCCAGTGGTTTTGTCAATTTTTAGAGAATACATTCTTTTAAATTTCACATTAGATTTTGCTCTAACAACAAAATAAGCATTTGCTTTTGTAATTCGAAAAAGTCGATCATAATCAACATAAGCACGGTCAAAAATATAATACGCAAATGGCTCATAATCTATGACATCCATTGCATTAACATCGTGCACATTTGCTTCTGTTATATGGATAAATACCGGGATTTGTGTGTTAATATCAAATAGAGTGTGCAATTTTATTCCTGCTTTAGTTTTTCGAAAATGAGCCCAACAAAATACACTCAAGCATAGATCAATTGTTGAAGAATCAAAAGCATAAATATTACCTTTTATTTCAAAAGCATCATTGCTGTTTTTATCCCGAGCAATCAATATTAAATGATTGGCAAACTCTTCAAATATTTTATAATTACGATTTTCATTAGCTTTGGATAAATTGCTACGAGTTACATTTTTGCCAAATCCTAAATGATATGATTTTGATTGATGTGCTTCTATAACAATTATCAAATCTCTTAAACTTTCTCTTGCTGAAAGTTGACCAAAAATCATACATAATAATTGATTCCAACAAGTAAAATGTTTGACCGATTTATTGCCAAAATATTTACTAGTTAACCTGTCAAAAACACGTTGAGGAAGAAATTCAATCAGTTGAGAAAAGACATATTTACCGTGATTCATATTCGTAATATTGATTTACGAACATAATAATCATTTCAAATCGTCACGCTCAAAAATGACTCTTAAAATACAGATTTACAATAATTTCAAAGAACTTGTTTTATTTTTTAGTGGACACTAGTG
>NZ_RYDJ01000139.1:0-1295 GCF_003970355.1 Flavobacterium bomense
TTCGCTTTTAAAAAGTAAGCCACAGATTCACAGATTTTAAAGAGAAATCAATTTATGAAATGGATACTTGGGTTTAAAAACTCTTAAAACTATAGTGTTAAAACCAATTTTTATTGTTTATAATCTGTGGCATTTATTCTTTACAGCTGGATTTTATTGTAAAAGCGAATGCCTTACTTTACTTCTAATCTATAAAGTATTATATTTGCTTTCGAACAGTGCTAGGGATTATAGGTTTTGATGGTGATAAGAATTCCTTTTTTGTTCCATAGATTGAATTTATACTTACCCATGAACAGTACAGAAAATATCGAAAAAGAGTGGTTGTTTGAAATAATACCCAAGAATAAGATTTTCACGCTCAATCTCAAAGAAGTTTGGCAATATCGCGATTTGCTGATGCTATTCGTCAAACGAGACGTGGTGACGGTTTACAAACAAACCGTATTGGGACCATTGTGGTATTTAATTCAGCCTTTGTTTACCTCGGTGACTTTTACTATTATTTTTAATACAGTAGCGGGAATCGATACGGGAACCATTCCCCCTTTTTTATTCAATTTGGCGGGTATTATGGTCTGGAATTATTTTACAGCCTGTCTCAGTGGCACTTCTGATACGTTCAAAGCTAATGCTAGTATTTTTGGAAAGGTTTACTTTCCTAGAATCATTACACCATTGTCCGTCGTAATCTCCAATTTAATCAAATTTGGCATTCAATTTTTTATTTTTGTTGCTTTTTACCTTTTCTATTTTATCCAATGCGCTCCTTTGAGCCTAAATGTACACGTTTTATTTTTTCCTTTTTTAATCCTTTTGATGGGCATACTCGGATTGGGTTTAGGGATGTTGATTTCTTCTATGGTCACTAAATATAGGGATTTGAGCTATTTAATTAGTTTTGGTGTACAATTACTAATGTACCTTTCGGCAGTGATGTATCCTATGGCTTTGATAGGAGACAAAATGCCCGACTACGCTTGGTTGGTGCAGTACAACCCCTTGGCTTATATTATAGAAACGACCCGTTATATCCTCTTAGGAGTCGGAATGGTTTCTGTTTGGGGATTGGTTTATACCGTTTGCATTACCGTTATTGTGTTTTTTGTAGGTTTACTAGTTTTTAACAAGACCGAGAAGAGTTTTATTGATACGGTTTAGTCCCCCCAGCCCCCGAAGGGGGTGTATGAAGGGTTTGTTGTTTGTCAGTAGTAAAGGATAATCGTTTAACTGAGAAAAAAATCAATAAGCTGATCACTCGGCAAAGTAGGTTAAACAGCTATCAGAAAAATAAA
>NZ_RYDJ01000013.1:0-105463 GCF_003970355.1 Flavobacterium bomense
CTATTGAAGAATTTAACAATCAAATTAATTACAAAAATGTAGCTTAACTTAATGTGCAGTTTTTATTTGCATATCCAAACCTTATATTGAATCCACATGATTATCAAGTATTTTTGGTATGAGAAACGTTTTTATATTTCCTTGAGGTTGAAAAATGTACTTTAAAAAAAACATAAAATTATGAGATCATTTCTTTTTACTGCAGTTTTCATTGCGTTAGTAAGTTTTACTGCTTCCTCCTGTAAAAGCAGAAATTACATTACGTATTACAATAAAGCGAACACCATTGATAGTGTTTATAAGATTAATCGTGATACCACTGCTTTTATAAAACGATATAAAAAACTATTTAAAAAATACAATCCGCCCAAGAGCTACTCGACCTATGACAAATATGAAACCTATATTGTTTTTTCTGACAAGTACAGTAAAAACTTTGGTAAAAAAAAGAGCTTATATAAATTACTTGTCTTAGTGGCTCCTTATAGTGAACATTATAAAACATTGATTCCCCTTTGTGCAAAATATGGAATAGACAGCTTAAGTGTTGAGCAAAAAATAGCGGATAGTAAAAGCAATATGAATAAACAACTAATTGATTCATTTTCTGTTGCTTTTGTTCGTGACCAAAAACTAAAACGTTCAGATCCATTAAACACTGTTAAAAATGATAGAATAAATGCTAGACTTCTTAAATGGACGATAGAAAATTATGGATATCCGTCACCACAAAAAATCGGTATGACAGGAAATGATGGTGTGTTTATGCCTATGCTGACATTTTTGAGTCACATGGGTGGTGGCGTACCAGAATATTATCCCTATTTTAAGGATACATTACTGCTCTATGTAAAATCTGGAGAATGTTCACCCAGGGAATATGCAACAATGATAGACCGACATGAACATGAGAATAAGCGGGAAATTCTTTATGGTGAATACCTTTTTAATTTTTCAGATCTTAAAAAAGTAAACCGTAATAGGAGAAGCATAGGTCTGAAAAGCTTAATCGATAATGTAAAATAGTAAGATAATTAAGTTTTTAAAAAATGATATTAATATTTTCAATAAACCAAGAACTCACAACAACGGAAGTTGCAAGGTGGTTAACTTTGATGAATAAAAAGTTTATTCGCATAAATGAAAATGAAGTTTTTGATATTAAGGTTTATCAAAAAAGAATATTTCTTGAAAGTCAAAAAAATAGTTTCTTTCTTGATGAAGTAAGTAGCGTATGGTATCGCAGAAAAGGTTTAAAGTTTAAGAATTTGCGATATATAAATAAAGCTATCAATTTATATATGGATGAAACTCAACATTGGCTTCAGGATTATGTAATGACAATATTGGAGTCTAAAAGACATATAAACAAACAATCAACTAAAAATGTTAACAAATTGACTGTTTTAGATAGAGCAAGAGAATGTGGACTGGATGTTCCAAAATATTTTTTAGCGGAAAACACAAACGATGTTGTTCTAAATGAAACTATTATAAAGTCTATCACACAAAATGTGATTATAGAAAATATTGATAAAGATAGAGATGGAATTATGTATACTAACGTAGTAGACAAACTTGAAAACGAGAATTTTTTTATCTCTTTTTTTCAAGAAAAAATAGAGAAGGATTTTGAAATACGTAGTTTTTATTTGGATGGAAAAATTTGGTCATTTGCGATTTTCTCACAAAAAGATGAACAAACTAAAATTGATTTTCGAAGATATAATCTTAAAAACCCAAATAGGAACGTTAGCTATAATCTTCCAATAGAAATTGAAAAAAAAATTCACATCCTTATGAAGTCATTAGATCTAAATTGTGGTTCATTAGATTTTTTAAAGAATGTGGATAAATACTATTTTTTAGAAGTTAATCCAGTCGGTCAATTTTCAGGTTTGTCAGCAAAATGTAATTACTCCCTAGAAAGGGAATTAGCCAGTTATTTATGAAAAAAAAATTTAAGGAAAAGAACAAATTACCTCTTACGTTTAAGTATATAGAACCTTTTAGGGAAAAGAAAAACAAAAGAAGTAAAAGAGAAGACACTATCTTTTTTGTGTCATGTGAAAAATATAATACTGATTTTATGGTTAGGTCGCATCCCCTAAAATCCCTAATAAGAATGTTATGAATTATTTTAATCTGTTCTCAAATATTTTGCTTACCAAAGGAATAAGAAGAGTTCTAATATCTGATTTACAAAGAAACGTTTCAGAGCTATATCCTTTAGAATTACTTGAATTTGTTATTGAGTTAGGAAAAAATTCTATAGATGATGTGATAAATTCTTATGATGATGAATCTAAAGAAATTGCTGAGGGATATCTGAATTTTTTAATGGAAAAAGAATATGGTTTTATCAGTAACGATGATTGGGATCGAAATTTCCCTCCGCTTACGTACGATTATAATGACTATAGTAAATTATCCAATTTGTTTATGGAATTTAGTAGTCTTGATGTTTTGCATAAAATAAAAACTTCTATAGAAGAATTAGAATTAAAACATTTGGTCATTTATTCTGCAAGACCCCTTTCTATTGATGATTATGTTGAGATCGATAATTGTTTTAAAAATTCTGTTTTGGAGGGGATTGAAATTGTCTCTCCTTTTTATGAAGAAATAAATCTCGATTTTTTGCAACGTCTTAATAAGGAGACTTTGAGAATACATAGTATGGTTTTTTATAATTGTAAGAAAAAAACACTTAAAAACAATGATTTTTTTAGATTTACAGTAAATTTTAGTAATAAGGATTTGAAATTATCTTCTTGTGGTATTGTAGATTTAAAATATTTCAATACAAATTTACCCAAAGTCTTAGAATCTATAAATCACAACTCCTGCCTTAATAAAAAAATCTCTATTGACAAGGACGGCAATATAAAAAATTGTCCTGCAATGTTACAGAGTTTTGGCAATATTAAAGATACCACCCTCGGAGAAGCCCTAAACCATGTAGATTTCAAAAAATACTGGGAAATCACGAAAGACCAGATAGAGGTTTGCAAAGATTGTGAGTTCCGTCATATCTGTACTGATTGCCGTGCTTATACTGAACGTACTCATTTTGATGGAGACATAGACTTATCCAAGCCGTTAAAATGTGGTTACAGTCCATATACTGGAGAATGGGAAGAGTGGAGCACGAACTCATTAAAGCAAAGGGCAATCAAATTTTATGGTATGTAGGAATTAATAAAGAAAGATGCTTAACTATACTCACAACCTATTTATTTTACAAAAACGAGTTCGAGAATGACAAAGTCATTACCCTTCTACAAACAACGCAAGGCACAAGACTGTGGCCCGATTTGTCTAAAATAGTAGCCAAGCATTACGGAAAAGCCTTAAGCATCCAACAGCTTTGAAATCTATCAGAAACCACTCGCGAAGGAAGAAATTTATTATTATTGAGTGAGATTGGCGAGAAAATTGGTTTTAGAACATTGGGAGTAAAACTCAATTTAAAAAAATTACAGAATTAGAATAAAAAATGCGTATTGAGGCCTAATATTATTTTAAAAAAGAGCTACAAAGCAGGGATTATTTAAATACAATCCGATGACTGATCATTCTGGCTTAGTGAAAGAGTCAATAATTCAGAGATTTATTTAATCCCGCTCCATAAATTTTAACATAATTTACTTAAAAACTACACCTCTTGTTAAAGGTAGTCGTTGAATTATGGATATTCCATTTCTTCTTTCTATTTTTCAGAATAGAATTTCTCACATTCGTTTTTTTTAAGAAGCAAAGTGCACGTTGTGGATTAAGAAAATGTGGAATTGATAATGATTTCATGGAGAAATAAAAATATTTATTAATCATATAAATAATTAAAAATGTCATTAAAAGAAAAATTAAATTTAGCCACTTTTGAAAGTAAATATGAAAAACTTTCTAGAAAGAATCTTTCTAAAATCTTTGGAGGAAGCTCTTGTACAACAGGATCAAGTTCTTCGTGTGAAAGCACTGCAGTTTGTACTTGTCCAAAAAGACCTCCAGTTATAAAATAATTTGTTAAACAATTTTGGACAGCTAATTACCTAAAGCAGAGAAACATTCATAATTAAATGGATACCTCTGCTTTTTAATTAAAATAGTGATTTTTAACGATGTTTTAACAAAAAGGAATTATGTTTAAATTTAATTTAAATAAGAATGTCGACACGAGTTTTGTTGAGGCTAATTATTTTTATGCCATATATCAAATAAACGAATACATAGAAATAGAGTTGTCAAAAAAAATATTAAAATTGGAATTTTGCATAGAAAGCAAAATTGATTTTAAAACAAGTATTTTTAACCAAACAATTCTTTTTCTTAAAGATAATTTTTTATCTTTTGTTCTCGTTCACGAATATGAAATTGCTAAAAAAGGGGGGATTTTGGTCGGGTCTACTGAAGAAGATGTTTTTAAAAATTTTATTTTATTAACCACGAATAAAGAATGGTTGGAGTATTTTTTCGAAAAATACCCAATAATTCAAAAAAGAATAGAAAAATTTATAAATCAAGCAATTGACTATTTCGATTATTTTTTCAATAAAATCATTGCTGATTATTCTAGTTTTAACCTACATTTTGGGATAAAAGGAAAAATAAAGGATGTGAAATTATTCCTAGGAGATTTACATAGTGGTAATAAGTATGTTTTTAGAATTGATTTTTTAGCAAGTACATCTTTATTTTTTAAACCAAGGAATTTTCTAAATGAATTATTTTTTGAAAAAGTGGTTGATTTCTACAATCAATTAGATACAGTCGATTTTATTCTTCCCAAATCTTTATCAACAGATGATTATTGTTGGGTAAGTCAACTTGAGTACAAAAATAATTTTTTAACAAATCTTGAGATAGATGAGTTTTATTTTAATCAAGGAAAGTTACTCTTTATCTTCCACTTATTGGGAACTGTGGACATCATTCCAGATAATTTAATTATCTCTAACAATAGACCCGGATACTTTGATCTGGAATGTTTAATTGCAAGACCCAAATACTTAGTGAAAGAGAGTGTTGCCTATATGTACGAGGAAAGCGTAATGAAAATAGGAATGTTACCTGATTGGATGATGAATAACAATTTTGAAAGGGATATTTTATCCTCAACCTTTTTTGAACTTAACTCTCAAACAATAAAGTCAAAATCTTGGAAGAAAAATAAATCAAATTTTGAATATGTGGACTCGTTTGAATTATTTTCAGAAGAAGAAGACAAACATTTGCCAAAAATAAATAACAAGCATGTTGAATTAAATGAAAATTTACTTAACAATGTATTAAATGGTTTTACAAGTTTTTATAATTTAACAATAAAAAATAAGAAATCACTTAAGGAGTTTTTTTCTGAAAACTCAAATTTTTCAAATCATAAATTTAGAGTTATTTTGCACCCTACCTCAATATATTCTTTATTATATAGGGAAATAAATATCCCTGAATACCTGCAAAACACTACTGATATTGATTCTACCATTGAATACCTTGTTGGAATGACAAAATCAGATAATTATTTGATTGATAAAATAAAATTGCTTCAATCGATTAAAAATCAATTATTTGAACTCGATATACCTTATTATTGGTTTGATACAAAAGGATTTTTGTATGACGGTAAAAATGAAATTATTAGTAATGATTGGAAATTTAATCCCACAGAATTTATTGTTGATAGAGTAGAAAATTTAACTATTTCTAATTTAAAATTTCAATTAGAAATAATAAAAAAATCCTGCACATTCGCATTGGAAATGAAGGGATTACATATTGAAAAAGATGATTTTTTAAATTCAAAACACAATATTGTTTTAAATGTAAACGATAAAAAAAATAAAATTGACGCTATAAAGTTAAAATTATTAAAGTCAGCGATAAAAATTGGAGACACCTTAAATAATACTCTTTTTGAGATAGATAACAAAATCAATTGGATTTCTAAAGTAAGAGATCCGGCAGATGGTAGATATGGGATTTCGTTACTTAATTATGATTTATATGATGGTCAATCTGGCGTTGGATTATTCTATCTGTATTTATATAAGTATACTAAAAAAACTATTTATAAGCAAAATGCGCTAAAGATATTTAATCAAATAGAAGGTGCTACAATTTCTATGATTAAAAGTGGATACTATGATAATGTCTCAAACGATTATTTAAATAATTTTCCAATATCTCCCTATTCACACCCTATGAGCTTCGTTTATCTGAGCACTCATGTGAAGGAGGTGTTAGGAGAGAAATACATTGATTGGTCTACCATAGATATAATTTTTGATCAGATTAAATTAATTTTACCACAAGTTAAAAATTGTGACTATCTTCTTGGATTGTCAGGATTAGTAGATTTTTTATTGAATATGAAGAAAGAAATTACAATAAAAGGTTTAATAAATAAGATTGATGAAATCATTGGGATTTCTCTAATTATTATCTCAAAAGAGGCTCATTTGAATTCAGATTACGCCTCGTGGGTTTTTAACGATTCTGGAACAGAAAAAATAAATAAATTAGGAGGTTTTTCACACGGAACTGCTGGTATATCCTATGTCCTATTCAAATCATTAACCTTTATAGAAGATGAAAATATAAACAATATTGCAAATCGAGCATTGAATTTCGATAGAAGTTTTTATGACGATAAAATTAATGGCTGGCTCGACAGAAGAGATTTAGGAGAAAATTTTGATTCAAGTGCATGGTGTCACGGTTCTGGGGGTATAGGATTAGGGCGCCTACTGACAAAACAATTCAATAATGATAATACCCTTGACAAAGAAATTAACATTGCAAAAAACAACCTTATTAAAAATGGTTTTTTAGGGAATCAATGTATTTGTCATGGTGATTTTGGCAATCTTGAAATTTTAAAAGGCTTAAGTATTAAAGAAGAAAACAACAATTACATTTGGAATTATTTAGATAAATTATGTGATGATTTTAGTGAAAATAAAAAATTTAATTGTGGAGATGGAGGTCAAATGGAATTATTAGGATTGTTCATGGGCTATAGTGGTTTTGGATACCAAATGTTGCGATTTTATGATTGGGAAAATACTCCAAGTCTTTTGTGTTTAGAAACCCCAAATGCTTTAAATTATGAATTACATGAAAAATAGTTTTAGAATACTCGTATTACTTTTAAGTTTACAATCCTTTTCTCAAAAAATTGAGACCCAATTAGGTGGTGGAATAGATATAAAAAATGAAGATATTAATACCATTTTCAAATTATGGAAAAATTACTTATTATCAAATCCAGATTCGATTTATGACAACCCTTATTGGAATGATTCCGAAAAAAAGAAATACAAAAGTTATGATTTGCTAAAATCCGAAGGTTTTTTAAGTCCTTCTCTCTATGCTTTACAACCTAAAAACACGGTGTTATACATTAACGAATACGGCAATGATTACTTGATTCACTCGATGTATTACTGGATTAGTGATGTCAATACTCTTAGTCCTTTAGCAATAACAAATGTGGTTGCAAAAAAAGAAAATGGAATTTTTAAATTATATAATTATTTGCCTTTTTATACAAATAGATGGAAAAGTAAGCAGGTTGGCATGATTAATTATTATTATCCAAATGACTATGTTTTTAATAATGAAAATGCTCTAAAAGCAGATAAATTTTTAAATAAATTGAATGAATTATTTGATTTAGATTTAAAAAATCTGATCTATTATATAGCTAGCGATTGTGATGAAATACACAAAATGAAGGGGTACGAGTATATTATTTCCATGGGAAGAACCCCAAGTTTATGTGGTTTTTTTGATATCCAAAATAGTATTGTTTATTCAAATTCTAATGCGGGTGAATATCATATGCATGAATTAATTCATGTCATTAATTCTAAATATACAAAAGCAAATTATCTACTGTTATCAGGTCTGTCTGTATACACAAATGATAAAAAATCTCATTTAGGGAAGCCTTTTTTACATTATATGGATAGAATCCAAAATTATATAAATGCAAATCCAGAAATTGATTTGGCTAATTTTGAAAAATTACCTCAAATAGAGGAAATAGACACCTATTATTTTGTGGGGGCATTAATTGCAGATATTATTTTAGAAAAAGAGGGGATAGAATTACTGAAAGAGGCACTTAATAGTGGAGTTGAAAACACTGATTTGTTGTTGTTTTTAGAAAATAAAATTGGTTTAAATAAACAAAAATTAGATTCCCTTTTGAAAGAGAAATTTAAAAAAGCGAGTCAAACTCAAAAGTTTACTTTCCGCATTAATTATTAAAATTAACATTTGTTCTATTAATTGTTACCATTGAAAAAATTTCCTAAATACTTACAAACAGAATCAAAAGATTGTGGACCTACTTGCTTAAAAATAATTGCCAAACATTATGGCAAAACTATAAATATTCAAGGACTCCGGGATTATAGCCAAACCACACGAGCAGGTAGTAATTTGCTGATGCTAAGTGAAGCAGCTGAGAAAATTAGCTTTAGAACACTTGGTGTAAAACTTTCTTTAAAAAAACTTGGAGAAGTCCCTTTACCTTGTATATTGCACTGGAACAAAGATCATTATGTGGTTATTTATAAAATAAGAAAACAAATCTATTATATTTCTGACCCCGCCATTGGACTTATAGAATATTCAGAAGTAGAATTTTTAAACTTTTGGATTGGAAACAATGCAACGAAAACTACTGAGGAAGGTATTGCATTATTGCTAGAACCAACACCAAAATTTTATCAATCAGAATTTGAAAGTGAAGATAAAAAAGTGTTTGGTTTTAGTTTACTTTTTAAGTATATATATCCTTACAAATCATTTATAATTCAGTTAATTATTGGTTTACTAGCTGGAAGTTTATTGGAAATTATTTTTCCGTTTCTTATTCAAAGCATTGTAGATGTTGGTATTCGCAATCAAGATATGCATTTTATCTATTTGATTCTGTTCGCACAATTGTTTCTTTTTGTAGGCAAGACAGGATTAGAATTAATTCGTAGTTGGATTTTATTACATCTATCTACTCGCATAAATATTTCACTAATTTCAGATTTTTTCATAAAGTTAATGAATCTGCCTATTTCATATTTTGATGTAAGAATGACGGGAGATATTATGCAACGTATCAATGATCACCATCGTATTGAACGAATGCTAACCACTTCGTCATTAAGTGTATTGTTCTCCTTAATCAATATGCTTATCATGGGAGGCGTTTTAGCCTATTATAACTTGAAAATATTTATGGTTTTCTTTTTGGGAAGTTTCCTTTATTTTCTTTGGGTAATTCTGTTTTTGAAACGCAGAGAAAAACTAGATTACAAGCGGTTTTCCGAGGTGTCTCAAGAACAAAGTAAAGTGATTGAACTCATCAATGGGATGCAAGAAATAAAATTGCATAATGCCGAAAAACAAAAACGTTGGGGATGGGAATATGTCCAAGCACGTTTGTTTAAAGTTTCTATGAAAGGTCTAGCTTTAGAACAAACTCAAAATATAGGTTCTAATTTCATTAACGAAATAAAAAATATTGTAATTATTTTTCTTTCTGCAAAACTGGTTATTGACGGGCAAATCACTTTAGGAATGATGTTGGCAATTAGCAGTATTGTGGGTAGTTTGAATGGTCCAATTTTACAACTCATCAATTTTATTCGAGAAGCACAGGATGCCAAAATATCGTTGGCTCGTTTATCCGAGATACACGAGAAAGAAGATGAAAGCCAGCAAGAAGAAACTCAAATACACGACATCCCTAATAATACTGATATTGTTATAAAGGATTTAAGTTTTCGATATATTGGGTCTGATATTCCAGTTTTAGAAAATCTAAACTTAACTATTCCAGCAAATAAAGTAACCGCTATTGTAGGCACAAGTGGAAGTGGTAAAACCACTTTGATGAAGTTGTTACTAAAATTTTACGAACCTAATAGTGGTGAAATTTCTCTCAGCCTCAACCCCTCTCCTTCGGCGAAGGGATCTGAGTTTGGAATTCTGGACGGAGAAGTCAATAACGAAAATTCAATTTCGGGCACCTCCCTTTTGGGCAAGATTAGCTTGGGGAATATTGCCCAACGCACTTGGCGTGCTCACGTGGGAACAGTGATGCAAGAGGGCTATATTTTTAATGATACTATTGCTAATAATATAGCGATTGGTGTTGATATAATTGATAAAGAGCGATTGGTTTATTCTGCCGATGTAGCAAATATTAAAAACTTTATTCAAGACTATCCACTGAGCTATAATACTAAAATAGGAATGGAAGGAGTCGGGATGAGTACGGGTCAAAAACAACGTTTATTAATTGCCAGGGCAGTTTATAAAAACCCAGAAATGTTATTTTTTGACGAAGCTACTTCAGCTTTAGATGCCAATAATGAAAAGGAGATTATGCAGAAACTGGATATCTTCTTTAAAAATAAGACGGTAGTTGTTATTGCCCACCGATTAAGTACCGTTATGAATGCCGACCAAATTGTAGTACTTGAAAAAGGAAGAATTGTTGAAATTGGCAATCATCAGGAATTAGTAAAATTGAAAGGAAGTTATTATGAATTGGTCCGAAATCAGTTGCAATTGGGAAATTAATCTGTTTTCCAGTGTTTAACTGTAAAATAATATATTGAAATTTAAAAAATGCCAGAAAAAAAAATAGAATTAAGAAGTGAAGAAGTTCAAGAAATTCTCACACGAGTGCCACATTGGATGATTCGATGGGGAACAATTTTGATTTTCGGAATTATTCTAATGCTACTTTTCACTTCCTGGTTTATAAAATATCCGGATATTATTACAACTCAAATTGTCATTACCACTAACATTCCTCCCGAAAAATTAATAGCCAAAGTATCCGGTAGAATTACAGCTATTTTAGTAAAAGATGGAGTGGATGTATCAGAAAGTACTCCCCTTGCCATTATTGAGAATTCAGCCTATTATAAAGATGTTTTTTTGCTAAAAAAAATTGTTGATACTATTCACATAAATAAAATTGAATTCCCTTTTGAGCTATTAAAATTTGCTCAATTGGGCGAAATCGAAAGTTCTTTTGCCTTTTTTCAAAAAGAAAGTATTGCCGATGATTTAAATTCAAAATTGCAACCATATCAAGTTGAAGGCATGTCACAAACTTATGAAGCCATACAATTAAAAGAACGTTTAAATTTGTTAGAATCTCAGAAAATTATTAATCAGAATGAACTTGCCCTCGCTAAGATTGATTTAAACCGAAATGAAAGTTTATTTAAAAAGGGTATTATCGCTTCACAAGAATTGGAAAAGCATCAATTGAGTTATCTTCAAGTTGATAGGAGTTATAAGATTTTATTGAGCACCATTTCTCAATTAAAATCGTCTTTGAACGAGTTAAATAGAAATAGTAAAACTACACAAATTAATGAAAGTAAGGACAATGTAAATTTAGAGCGCAATGTCATTCAATCCTTTTATCAACTCAAAAAAGTCATAAGAGATTGGGAGTTAAAATATGTCTTGCGTTCCTCTATAATTGGCAAGGTTACTTTTTTACAAATTTGGACAGAAAATCAAACCGTGAATGCTGGCGATAATGTTTTTACAATTATTCCTAAAAACGAAAATGGTTATATTGGTAAAGTGAAAGCTCCTGTACTAAATTCCGGAAAAATTAAAATAGGACAAGATGTAAACATTAGATTGGCTAATTTTCCTGATAGAGAATTTGGTATGCTCAAAGGGAAAATTAAAAACATTTCTTTAACTCCTGATAAGGAAAGGAATTTATTGATCGATGTTTCCTTAGTCAACGGATTAGAAACTTCCTACAAAAAACAAATTACTTTTCAACAAGAAATGAGTGGCACTGCTGATATAGTTACCCAAGATTTACGACTGATTGAACGCTTGTTATATCAGTTTAGGGATATTTTTAGGAGGTAAACCTTTCTTCTTTTTAACATAGTTTATAGTTAAGCTACCTATTTTGTTAAAAGTTAAATCCCAAAAAACCACTTTTCATTTCTTCTTTATACTTTCGACCTGTAATCCTTTTTTGGAAAGAATATAGTTTCTGTGTCAAATTGAGATCTGTTGGAATTTTATCTGACATTTGAATTTTACAAAACAGTTTCTACCAGAGAAATTAAATAAACGATTGTACATGACTACAATCACTAATTTCTATTTGAATAAAAACCAATCTATTATACTAATTATCAGACTAAAACCCAGATTTATTTAACATAGACCATTTAAAACCTAACAAATATGAATAAAATTTTACCTTTATTATTGCTCTTACTGTCTAGTATTATAGGTCAAGCTCAAGACAAAATAACATTCAGTTATGATAATGCAGGAAACCAAACTCAAAGAAGTTTATGTTTTGGATGTCTTTCAAAAAATTCGACCACCGCACCAAAAAAAATAAAAGCATTAACCCAAGATGATTTACAAAAATTCTTTCCAGAGGACTTAATCTCCTATTATCCAAATCCAGTAAAGGAAGAATTATACCTTAAGTGGGAACCTTTAGTCGATAATTTAGTGACTTCAATACAGGTGTATGGATTGAATGGACAAACATTAAAATCATATTCTGGGCTCGAAAAAAGCAACACCTTAAATATTCCTTTCCAAAGTTACTCTACTGGTATATACACCGTTTTATTATTCTATAGCAATGGAGAACAAAAATCGATCAAAATTATCAAACAATAATATATGAAGAAATTTTACTTTACTCTTATCCTTTTAGGATACAGCATCTTTATATCAGCGCAAGATATGGGTGGAACTCCAGTTCAGGGGTTGATTCCAATTAAAAGAACTTCGACTACTCCAGAAAAAGAATCCAATACTACCAGTCGAAATAATGAAACTTCCAAGTTACTCAATACAACAAGTGCTCCTACTGGAAATTCCGCAGAACTCGGGATAACCGAAGGTCAACTATCCGTTTCACTTACTGGAGGCGCAACTTACAATATTCCCATTGCTGTTCCAGCTGGGATAAATGGAGTAGTACCGCAAATAGGATTAACTTACAATAGTCAGGGAGGTAATGGAATGGCTGGTTATGGTTGGAATATCTCGGGTGTTTCTGCCATTACTCGAATTCCTGCCACAAAGTTTCATGACGAAACAATAGACGGTGTGGATTTTAATAGTTTAGACCGTTTTGCATTTGACGGACAACGATTGTTGGTAAAAAATGGCACAGCGGGGGTTTATGGTGCAAACGGCACAGTATATGAAACCGAGGGATTCTCTAATGTTAAAATTACATCCTATGGAGTTCATCCAAGCGGTACTAATTTTGGCCCAGCCTATTTTATAGTACAATATCCCGATGGATCAAAAGCCTATTATGGAAATTCGACTGACTCTCGTTCTATTACAGATTGGGCAATTACGTATTGGGAAAATCCGCAAGGCATAAGGATTAGTTATCATTATACACTTGCCAATAACAATTTGACTATTGCAAGCGTCAACTATGGTGCTCTGCTTTCCGCTACAGCAATCAATCAAATTCAATTTGTTTACAAAGCGCGTCAAAGAACAGAACAAGCATATATTGGAGGGCAAAGTTTCTTAAAAAACACTATTTTGTCCGAAATAAAAGTCGTCGGTAATGGTATTGGTTTTAGAAATTATACTTTAGGTTATGATGCTACTTCTTTGGGCTACGAACGTTTAACAAGTATAATTGAAAAAAGTGGTGATAATTCAAAAACCTTTAATCCTACAGTTTTTAGTTACGAAAACACTAGCGAATCTATTAAATATTCACCAATTACAACCGATTTAACTGTTGGAAACATATCCTCCCAAAATGCTTCTACTGTTTCGGGTGATTTCGACGGAGATGGAAATATGGATTTTTTAATTTATCCTACAACGGGTTCAGATAGCAAAGCAAAGTATTGGCTTTTTAACGGTCTAAGCCCTGAATCTGGAATTAACATAGGTTGGGAACATCCCGTAGGTAAATTTGATGACATTTTCCCTGTTTCATGGTTAAGTTGGAATAATAAATTAATGCCTATGCAAGGTTGGACTGTCCTTAAGGGGCTTTCAACAGGAACTACCACATTTAGTACCTATTCTACTGGAACAACAGGTTCAATCTATTTTCAATACGAAAAATCGTATCAATTCCCAAAATTTACTCTTGATTATTATTATACTTGTGATTATGGTGGTGGTTATCAACAGCCTGGAATTCAAGAAGATTATACTAATCAAAAAGCAATTGAACCAGACCCATCTGGTCCTACTCATGTGTATTCACAAACGGATATTCCTAAACACTATGTAAATGGTGATTTTAATGGTGATGGTCTGACTGATGTAGTAGTTATCGAAAAAGAAATTACATATTCATACCAATCGGGCTGCTCTGGATATACCGTAACGCGTCCTGGAGGGAGTTCCTATTTTGTAAATCTTGACAGAAGACTAACAGATAACTTTGTTAATGGAGCCGGTTATATTACATCAAATTCGTCTAGCAAGTTTATGGTCGCAGATTTTAACGGTGATGGAAAATCAGACATTTATGTTTTTGATACAGGAAAGGTAAAAGTTTATTCTCTCAATGACGCCAAACAATTTGTTCTATTATACCAAACCACAACGACTGACACTGATATTGCTCTAGATAAACCTATTTTAATGGGAGATTATAATGGTGATGGTAAGACTGATTTTATCATCCCTAAAGGAGGTAATAATTATGCGAAGTATATGTCTACCGGATCTAGTTTTATTAAAACGAGTGTAACTTATAATATTCCGTACAGAACAAATTATATTACTTCCGATTTTGTAGAAATAAATAATTTAATTGCTAATGATATAGATGGAGATGGAAAAACCGATTTGATTTCCTATTCAACATCAGGGAGATATTCAACCAACAGTGCAGGATATGTAATAGGAATTTGGAAAAATATGGATTCTAATTTCGTTAACTCTGTTACCAAAAACACAGGGCAAATTACTGGAGCAAAACCTTATTCGATGCCAATATTTTTAACTTCAGAAAGACCTAATTTTAATCTTGAATTGGCTGCAATATCAGATAATAAAATATATCATTTTAAATCTACTAAAGACTTTAATAAAGAACATTTATTAAACACCATTACTACTGGAAAAGGAGTTACTGAAACTATTACTTATCAACCACTAGACCCGAAATCTAGAGAAGACTATAATTCCATTTATACAAACAATGGCTCCATTGAACTCTTTCCTAATACGGATATATTGATTGCTCCGTCTTTTCAAGTAGTAACTAAACTGGAGAAACAAAGTACCACCGTTTATAAAAAACAGCTATTTTCTTATCATGGTGCTGTTTCCAATTTAGAGGGATTGGGATTTCTAGGTTTCCGCGCAACCATGAGAACCAATTGGCATGATAACTCAAGTCCTCTTATATCAAGTGTTTCAAAATTTGATGTCGGTCTAAGAGGTGCCAATACTGAAAACTATTCTGTATTAGGATTCGCATCGCCTTCATACACTCCTACAACTAATTTCATTTCAAAATCAGTGCTTACATATGAAAGTGAATTATCAGATAATAAAGTTTTTAAACTCAAAAACACGATTGTTCAGCAAGAAAATGGTTTAGACAATACCAATAGTGAGACGACCACTAGCTATGATAGCTATAACAGTCCTATAGCCGCAACAACTTATCTAAAAGAGGGAAATACGGTGGTGCAAACTACTATAAACGATGTTTCTTATGATGACCAGCCGGCTGGCTCAACTTATTATATAGGGCGCCCAACCAGTAAAATCAGTAATGTATCAGTTTTAGGAGATGCAACAAGTAGTGAAGAATTATATACTTATTCCAATCACTTACTGACTCAAATCAAGAAAAAGGGACATAATACAGATTATATTATCGAAGATAATGGGTATGATGCTTTTGGTAATATTACAAAAAAAACGATAACAGCACCAGCACTCACGCCAAGGATTACTAATTATGAATACGATACCTCGGGGCGCTTTCTAATAAAAAGTACTGACATCGAAGGTTTATCGACTACGTTTACCTACAATACCAGCAACGGCTTATTAAACTCAGAGACAAATCCCTATGGCTCAGTTACCTCCTATTTCTATGATTCATGGTTTAAGAAAATAAAAACTACCGATTATCTAGGCAAAAATAATGTCTATGAATATATGATCAGTAGCGAAAAAAATACTGTTGCTACGAGGGGGGATGACGGAAGTTATAGTTTGGAAGTGTTTGATGATTTGGGCAGAAAAATAAAATCACAAGTAAAAGATATTAATGGGAATCCGGTTAGTGTTTCCTATTTATATGATATTTATGACCGAAATACGCAAGTAAGTGAACCTTACTTTGGAGAAGAACCTTCACAATGGAATACTACACAATATGATATTTATGGAAGATTAATTCAGAGCAACGCATTTACTGGCAAAACAACTACTGTTGCTTATTCCGGTCTTACCACAACGGTAAATGATGGAACAATAACCAAGTCATCTACTAAAAATGCCATAGGCAATGTGGTAACAATGACTGAAACTCCGGGTGGAACTATCAATTATACATATTTTGCCAATGGCAATTTGAAAACTACAGATTATGCAGGAGTGGTAACTACCTTAGAGCAAGATGGCTGGGGCAGAAAAACCAAACTCACCGACCCATCGGCTGGAACCTACCTATATGCATACAACTCATTAGGTGAAGCCACAAAAGAAACCACTCCTAATGGATCAACGACTTATACGCTTGATAATCTGGGTAAATTGACTCAAAAAATAATAAACGGAACTAATACTAATACTAAAACCACTTATACTTATGATGCTACAACAAAGCTATTAACAGCCAGTATACTTGAAGACCTTGCCGAAGGAACTATTACCAATAATGCTGTATTATATGATAGTTACAAGAGACTATACAAAACTACCGAAACTACACCTTATGCTACATTTACAAAACAAATCACCTTTGATGCCTTTGGTAGAATTGATAAAGAAACAAGTACAGCATTTGCATCAGGGAAAACAAGTGCCAAAACGATAAAAAACACCTATAAAAATGGTTATCCTTGGCAAATACTCGATGATACAACGCAACAAGTTCTTTGGCAAATCAATACAACAACTGCGAGAGGTCAATTAGGAACTGCTATTATGGGAAATAGTATTGCAATAACCAATACCTACGACACATTTGGTTTTACAACCCAGTCCAAGCAGGATACAACTGGGAATAATCCATTGAATATCATGACTCTCAATACCGTTTTTGATTCACAAAAAGGAAACTTGACCAGTCGTACCAATAGTATGTTTAACACAAATGATGATTTTACCTACGACAGTCTGGATCGATTAACTAGTTATCCCAATGCATTGGGTGTACAAGAAAGCCAAACCTATGAAGATTCTGGAAAAATAAAGCAAAATAGTTTAGGAACCTACAACTATACCACATCTGCTAAACCATATCAAAACACTTCGATTACACTTACACCTGAAGCCAACGGCTACTATGCAAACAGAGAAGGAATTTATAGTGACAGTATGGAAACACAACAAGGTTGGGCAATATCATCGGAACCCAACGTAATGACTTATGATAACAGCAAAGCAAATACGGGTAATTATTCCTTGAAAATTAATAATACAGCGACAACTGAAAAGGTTGTACATTCTGACAAATGGATTACTATTGATAATACTGTTGCTACAGAATACACCTATTCAGCTTGGATATTTAGTAACAGTCCACAAGCAGAGTTGTTTTTATTTATGAAAACGGTGAATGAAACAGGGTATTATACTCAAGTTGACAATGTAGTTGAAAACACCATCAACCAATGGAAATATGTACAAAAAACGGTTCTTGTTCCGGCTAATATAAAAAAATTAAACATCCGTTTAGACAACAATGCACAAGGTATTGTATGGTTTGATGATGTTCAAATTCGAAAAACAACAAATCCTGCTACCCTAAAAAGAGAGCTTAATGTTAGCTACAACACCTTTAAGAGCCCGGTACAAATTGAAGAAACAGGAGTAGATAAAATCAGTTTTACTTATAACGACGATAACAGCCGCAGTACAATGTTTTATGGTGGCATGCAAGAGGACAAACTGCAACGACAATACCGCAAGCACTATTCTGCCGATGGTAGTATGGAAATAAAACAAAATATGACCACTGGAGTGCTAGAGTTTGTAACCTACATAGGCGGCGATGGCTATACTGCACCGATAGTATTAAAAAGCGACGGAACCACGCAAAATTATTTATATTTACACCGCGATTACCAAGGTTCAATACTAGCCATCACCAATGCCATTGGTCAAGTACTCGAAAAACGCCTCTTTGACGCATGGGGAACTATTGCTAAAGTACAGGATGGAGCGGGTAATACGTTAAATGGTCTTACTATACTGGATAGAGGTTATACTGGTCATGAGCATTTGCAAAGTGTGGGATTGATACACATGAACGGGCGTTTGTATGACCTTAAATTGCATCGATTTCTGCAACCTGATAATTATGTGCAAGACCCTAGTAATACACAGAACTTTAACCGATATGGGTATTGTATTAACAACCCACTCAAGTACACAGATATTAATGGCGAGTGGTTTGGAATTGATGATGCAATAGCTGGAGTAATAGGTGGACTTGTAAATTTAGGTGTAAATATTTGGCAAGGTAATATACACAATATAGGTCAAGGTTTTGCCGCATTTGGTGCAGGGGCGGCAGCAGGTGTTTTATCTTTGTATGGCCCTGCTGGTTGGGCAGCAGGAGGAGCAATTGTAGGAGGAACTAATGCGTGGCTGTCTGGCACAGATCCTGTTAAAGGGGCTTTAATGGGCGGTGTTACAGGGTTAGTTGGTGGGCAATTAGGACAGTGGGCAAGTGGAGCTATAGGAAATGTAGTTGTAAATGGTATTAAAGTGACCAGCCCGATTTTGCAAGGTACTATTATTGGTTCTTTAAGTAGTGGTGCTACTGGCGGAGTTATGAGTTTTAGTATGTCATTGATTGGTGGGGCTAATTTAAACGATGCGTTTAATGCAGCGGGTCAAGGTTTTTCTATGGGACTCGTAACAGGTGGGATAGCTGGTGCAAGTGCTGCTTATGCTAATTCTGTTAAGAATGGAGTGAATGCTTTTAATGGAAAAAAATTAGACTATCCATCAAATAATGGAGCTATAAAGGGAACCGAACAAACCATTACATTAGATAAAAATCAAGTAATAACTAGATTTGGACCAGAATCTGGAAGTTATGCTTCACCAGAAGGAACATCGTTTACACAACGATCATTATCGCCTGAGTATAATGTTAAAGAGATTCAATTAAATTCATACAAGGTTATAAAACCAATTCCGAATGTAGAAAGTTCTACAATTAAACCATATTATTTTCAAAAAGGAATGGGAACTCAATATAAGCTGCCATACAACATTGATTACCTCAGGACAAAATCATACATAATTAAACAATGACAATGGAAAACATACAGAATTCTCGGGTTTGGATATTTAAAAAATTAATTACTTGTTTCGATAAATTTTATATTGAAAACCTTAATATTTGGGATTATAAATGGATTTATTTAGATGAATTTGTTACTGTTGAGGATCCGATATATAAACAAAAATATAATGCACAAGTATTGAGTATTGTTCAAGGGGATACGACGATTTATTTTTTAGCAGTTGAATTTTCAAATACTAATTGGGGAATTTATTTAAAGGACGATTATGAAACGAAATTGATAAAGTTTGCTTAAAGTAATAGAATTAGAAATGAATTAAGCAAGTACAATTGCGAGAACCCCGCTGCACGAAGACTTCCTCAAAACTAATCGTTTATACGAAGTCTATGAAGCAGTGTGAAGTTCCCAAGTTGCATCGATTCCTACAACCGGATAATTATGTGCAACAACCATTTAATACTCAGAATTATAATTGGAATAAAGTTATAACAGGTGCTGGAAAAGAAATTTTTTCTGCCTATACTGGAGCTTTTGCGTATAATTATTACAAAACAGGAGATTTCAATAAGAGTTTAGAAAATTCATTTGACCCAACAATGATAATTCAAAGCGCTATATCAGGTGCTGTAGGTGGTGTTTTTGAATATAAAGTCGAAAAAAGCAATTTGTCTATTTCTGAACAAACGAAAAATGACGCATTAAAATTTAAAAACAATTTGGAATTCCAAGTTAATCCATATTATTACAATTCAACTTTTGTGATTCCTAAATTTCCAATGCAAAACACAACAGTCATTCCATTAAACTTTTATTTCCCAAAAATGAAACCTAAGTTGAAAAACTAACCCACTAATTTAATATGAAAGAAATTTTTAATCTACAAAGTAGCACAAAAACTACTGGTTTATTGCTAGTAATATTTATTATTTGTGCATTGTTTTACATTTTAAAAAATGGAAAAAATATAAATTTTCAATTGAAATTGATTTTAATAATTTTAATTTTTAGTGCCGTTTATTTAATGACTAGGCGTGTACAAGAAGACAACAAAATAACATCCCTAATAAGTGATTTTTCTTTAACAAAAGGGAAAATAAAACTCTATATTGTTACTAAAGGAAAAGGTTATAAAGGACAAAGTGGAAACTCTATAAAATTTATTTATAACATAAATGAAAAGATTATTGAAAACGGTTATTATGAAAATAATTTTGTTTCCATTCCTAATGAAAAGCCTGATTTGAATACTGATTATTTGGTCATATATGAAAAAGAAAATCCTGAAAACAGTTTTATCCTATTAAATTACCCTATAAATAGCAATAATAATTTAGAAAAATATAAGGAGTTGTTTGAAATAAAAATACCAGATAACGCTATTAAACAAGATTAAAGCATAGAGCCCCCCCGCTCCCACACGAACCAGTGGAATTTAGAGCTTTATCTCCAAATAATAGTACTACACTAAATTCTTATGAGGTTTTAAGAACATTTACAGTACAAAAATCTTTTATAGCGCCACCTTTTGGAAAAATTGGAACAGGTGTTCAATATCATTCACAATTTTTAAACGCAAATGATTTGGTAAAAGGAGACTTTCTTAGATTAAATAAATAATATAGCAATATGAAAAAAAATGATATACTAAAGAATATTAGCGCTAATTTAATATATTATGCCACTAGTGGGGTATTGAACATATCTTCCAGCTCCATTTGATGGGTTTGGTATGTGTATTTCAAAATCCATATTAGACAAGAATTTTTTAGCTTCAATCCATATCTTTTCTTGAATTGGGTTGCCAGTAAATTCAGATTTGAATTTACTTTGTAACTCTTGCGTGTTTGTAATTCCGGTAACCTCATTAAATCTTGTTTGATAATCATTAATACCTGTCTTACTAATACCATCATATTGCATCCTTGATGCAGCAAAGCATTGCAAAGCAATTAGTCCAAAATATTTAGGAATATTATTAGTTTCGTGGTGCAATAATTTTGACCAATCATAATTAATAATTTCTTTAAATTTTAAATCACAATCATTTTCTTTGCAATAATTTTCAATTTCAGTTACTTCAATGGCAAGAGTACCTAAATTGGAAACTGAGTTCCTTTCCAAATAATATTGAAATGCCCAATTGTTAAATTCTAAATAATTATTATTCATATAAAATTAAATTAAAATCATGTAATTCCTCTTATTTGATAATCATTCAACTATACTTTCTCTAATTTCAACTTCCATCTTTGCCAATCAGGATTTATTTTCTTTAAAAGAGTATAAAACTTTTTGGAATGGTTTCTTTCGATTAAATGACATAACTCGTGTATCATGACATATTCGATACATACAGTTGCCGCTTTAATTAATTCTGGATTGATGAGAATATTTCCGGAAGAAGTATAACTACCCCATCTTTTTTTCATTCTTTTGATTTGTATTTCAGGTTTTTGGATATTGTATTGACTGAATTTTTGGAATGCTTCCTCATACACTTTTTCAAATACTTTTGTGGCTCTTTTGTAATACCATTCGGTGAGTAAATGTTTGATGTATTCTTCTTCGTTCTTTTGTGAATACACCGCTAAAAACCCTCCTTGGAGTTTTACTTTGTTTTCATCGGAAATTATTATTTTCAGAATATATTTTCTCCCCAAATAACTGTGTGTTTCTCCTGCTACATATTCTCGTTTTGGTGTTTCCGGAAGGAATTGTTCAAAGAATTTCTGTTGTGTTATTATCCATTTGGAACGTTTTGTAACAACACGTTTTATATCTTCAAGTTGGCAATCCAAGGGTGCTTTGATTTGTACCGATGTGTCAGGATGCACCTCAACGGCAATACTTTTCCTTTTTCTATTGGCAATAGAAAATGTAATCTGTTTGGTTCCGTATTGTATGTTGTGCATCTTAATAATTATTTTTAGCAACTTTTAAACATTTCTCCAGAATTACATCTAAATCATCAAAGGTTATATCAACTCCTAAAGATTTGCGATGGGACATAAGATAATCTTCAACCTCATTTTCCATTTCCTTAATGACATCTATGTTCTTTTTCCAGTCTCGGATTATCAGCCTTTCAATTATTTGAGAGATATCAATACCTATATTAGCCAGTAGATCTTTGTGTTCTATTGCTACTTCTTTACTAAAACTTTTTTCAAATACTTCTGAGAGTACACCATAGAATGCTCTTGCTTCCGGTTTGTTCATTAGTGTTTGCGGAATGTCTTCAAGATATCCATTTTCAAATTGGTCTCTAATGTTCAATACTGCCTTTAGGTATTCTGTTTCTGACATCCTATTTTCGTGGAACGAGCGAATGGCATCTTCAATCAATTGCGAGAATTTTTTATAAAAAACTTCATCTTTTTCCATGCTTTCCGTAATCACTTTTTTCATTTTGTGCGCAATGAAATCGGCTTTTGAAGCTGGGGTTTTACCATATTCTTCAATGGCTTCATTAACCATTTGTTTGTCGAAAATATTAAGCTCTTTTGTAATTACCATAACATCATCTGCCTGAACATAGATATCTAACAATTTCTTTATTCTGGGTTCATATTCTTTGTATGATATTACCTCAGCATATCTGTTTTGGAGTGAAGCTCTTAATTTGACAAAGAGTTTTAATTCTTCTTTATAGAAATGGATTTGCTCTTCTGTAAATTCGATATAAAATTCATTGGAAGCCAAGGCAGTTTGTAAAGTTCTGGCAAAACAACTCAACGTATCATAGAAATCATCTCTAACATCTTTGGGTGCAAGGTGTCTTTCCAATGCCTCGATGTCTTTTTTGTTGTAAACTCCTTTGAAACAATCCCAAACATTAGCATGATGGATAGGCACTTTTCGGATTTCTTCTGATACATCAACAATGGTATTGGTCAAGTCGTCTTCGTCAAAATCTTCAAAAGCAGCGTATGAGGTAAGAGCTTCGTCGAGTTTACCTAAAATCCCAACGTAATCAATAATATGCCCGTGTTCTTTTCCGCTGAATAATCTGTTTACACGAGCGATAGCTTGTAATAAATTATGGGAATGTAATGGTTTGGCTAAATATAAAATGGTGTTTCTAGGTGCATCAAATCCAGTAAGCAATTTGCTTACCACAATGATTAACTCTACCTCAGTTCCTTCGTCCTTAAACTTGTTTATAATGTATCGTTCGTATTCCTCTTGACCGTTGTGTCTTTCCATTAGTGAATTCCAATATTTTTTGGCTTCATTACTAGTTTCTTTCCACACATCATCATAATCTTGTCGGCTATCCGGTGGGGTGAATACTACAGCTGTATTTATCTTTAATTTGGGGTCTGTTTGTTCTTCAAAATATTTTTGATATCGAATGGCTGTTTCAATTCGAGGCACTGCTAATTGTGCTTTAAAAATCCCTCCTTGCCAGTTTTGAGTGTAATGTTTTGAAATGTCATAAGCAATTTCGTTAATCACTTGTTCACTCTCATATATTCTGCTAATACTTGCAAACTTCTTTTTTAAATCCTTTTGAGCATCTTCGTTAAGATTACTAGCCAATCTTTGAAATCCTTTGTCTATTTGGGCTTTGTTTATACTCAATTGCGCTGATCGTCCCTCATATAATAAAGGCAATACCGCTCCATCTTTTACCGCTTGGTCAATGGTGTATTTATGAATAAATCCGCCAAATTTTTTGGCAGTACTTTTTTCGTTTTTCATTAATGGTGTTCCTGTAAAACCGATGTAACATGCATTAGGCAATACTCTTTTCATATTGACATGAGCGGAACCATATTGACTACGGTGGCTTTCATCTACCAAAACAAAAATATTTTCTGAATTGTCAATGAAAGAAGTATTTTTTGATGCTGTTTGAAATTTATCAATAATAGTGGTTATAATCTCATTTCCTTTGTCTTGAAGTAATTCGATAAGGTCGCTACCGCTTTTCGCTTTTTCTACTGATTTGCCACAATTTCTAAAAGTTTTGTAGATTTGGTTGTCCAAATCAATTCTATCGGTCACTACAATAATCCTAGGGGAGTTGATGCTTTTTTCTAATGCTAAAGCTTTAGAAATCATTACCATTGTTAATGATTTTCCGCTTCCTGTAGTATGCCAGATTACACCCCCTTTACGACTATTAGAAGTATTGGTTTCTTTCACTCTTTCAATTGTATTCAGTACAGCAAAGTATTGTTGGTAACGTGGTACTTTGATCTCAGGAGCATCATAAACCATGTATTTATAGACAAACTCCATTACACGATTGATACTACACAAACTCAATAATGCTTTGTCTTGTGCTGTTGCTTGACGGTCTTCCTTTTTGCATCCGTTTTTTGATGCATTTATGATTTTCTGGGTTTCCTTTTCGTTGTCTTCTTTCCAAACCGCCCAGAATTTTTCAGGAGTTCCTACCGCTCCATATTTTACTTCATTGGGTTGTACAGCCAGCAATATTTTGGCATAGTGAAACAATTTTGGAATTCCTTCTTCTCTTTTTTGGTTTCTGATGTGTTGAGAAATGCCTTCCGTTAGCGATGCGTTTTTATCTCTACGTTTGTTTTCAATCACTACAAAGGGAATTCCGTTTACAAAAAGCACAATATCTGGTCGTCTTTTTTCTTTAGTCCCTTCCACTACAAATTCTTCCGTAATGTGATAAACGTTGTTTTCCGGATTGTCCCAATCTATGTATTTTAATGTGTAAGCTTTACGATCACCCTGAATGGTTTCGTTGAAGCTTTTTCCCAGTGTAAGCAGATCATGAACATTTTCGTTGGTTTTTACTAAACTTTCTTCCGGGATGTTCTTCAAGAAGTTGATAGCCGATTGAATGTTAGTTTGGGAAAAAGGATATTCCTTGTCCTTGTATTCAAAGCTGTTGATGTGGCTCAATCTTTCCCCTAGAATATCTTCTAAAATTACATTTGAAAACAAACCGCCTCTTTCCTTAACTGTTTCTTCAGGTGTAATGTATGTCCAGCCTAATTTGCGAAGCAGATTAATTGCTGGTTTTTGAGAGTCGTTGTTTTCTGTGTAATTTATCATTGTATTCATTGATTGCCTTTTTTATTCATTGGTGATTAGTGCTTTCTCTAATAAGCTCTAATAAATCTCTAATAAATATTACTAATTTTAGTCCTTTAAACAGGAGTTTTGGGGAATTTAAAACCATTGTAAATCAGTATGTACGCTTGTTAGAAATGTTTTTTACGGGGAATTTCATACTCCTTTTGGGGAATTGAAATTCCTTTGTCTTTTAATAAATCTCTAATTAATTTGGTTGTCAAACCTATTTTGCTCATAAATTCTTTTGGGGAATTTTACACTCCTTTTGGGGAATTAGATTTCCTGTAATATCAGTACTTCAAGAGCTATTTTAACCTATATATGATCCTTTTTATTCTCCTTTTGGGGAATTGAAATCATTTTGCTAGATGATTAATCAAATCATCTACTGATTTGAATTCTTTAATAAAAGAATATTCTGTTGCTCTTCCTTCACCAGATTTATTGAGAACAATACCCATTAATTGTTCAATTAAATACCGAACCTGATCTCGTGTTAAATCCTTATCAAAAGCTTTTACAAAATCCCCCATTTTTGCTATTCCGTTTTTATTTAGGATTGTGTAAATTATTGAAAGGTCATTTATTCTAAACCCTGCAACTTCTGCTTTACTGTTTTTTAGTTCGTAATATTCGTCATTCAATACATACCGATTACTTGCTATTCCACCAGATTTTTTTATCAATTGTAAATCTTCCAGTTTTTGAATAATCTCTTTATCTACTTTTTCGCTTTTATTCTCTTTGATATTAAATAATCCTATAACATCATGTGGGCCTAATAAGTCTTCGTTTTGAACCCTTTCATAAAAATTTCTAATAAAAATATGAAATGCTTTATCCTCCATTTTACCATTCAAATAAAGTTCAACCTGGAAAAGGTCTGATTTTGTATAATCGGGTTCCGATTTTCCTTCGTTTAAAGTAATTCTATATATTTTATCTACGCCTTGGCCAGAACGTTCAACAAGTCCCGTTTTTTCTAAAATTTCGGTAAGAAGCCTACTTCTTGGAGTGCTATTTATCCGGATTAAATTATCCAATGTCACACCCTTGGGGAAACCTCCAGGATTTAATACTCTTAAACTTTCCGGACTTTGTTTTATGACTACCTCACTGGATATTGTATAATCACGATGTGCAATTGCATTTAGAACGGCTTCGCGAATAACTTCTTCATTAAGGTAGGGCACGTCAAAAATATAAGCACCTTGATTGATTTTATTATCACTATTCCGAAGCTGTATTATTTCCCATATTTCGTCAATAGCTTTGAATAGCGGATTTATGATAGGGTATCTTTTATCGAAAGGTATTTGATCTTCTCTATTTCGGTATTCAATATTTACCTGAGCGTTTGGAAGTAATTGTTTTAAAACCTCGGATTTACCCAATAGAATGAGTGCTGCATACGTCAAGCGACCATCAATCATTAATCCTAAATCAATCAATGCTTGCTCTGTTGTTGCTTGAAGGAAAGCTTTATTCTTTTGTTTTTGGGCATACTTTTCTTTTAGGATAGTAATTGCATCAACGTCAATTTTATCAATAGAAAAGTTTTCACAGATTTTAGCCGAAAAGTCAGGTTCTTGTTCAGAAAGTATTTTAAACATTTCATCATCCGACATATTTCTCAAACTATCGCCCGTTCTCATTAATGCTACTCCTTCATATTTCATTAATCTTGCGGGTGGTCGAGTAGGAATATGAGTTACTAAAACTCTGCTGTTCTTTTCATCAAATAGCTCTTGACAATGTACTCTAACGTTTAATCTTTTGTAAACCTCATCTTCCAGATTACCAATTTTTCCATTTGCAAAATCACTTCCAACCACATTTCTAGGTTCTTTGTCGGTCATGCCAAAAACAAGCATTCCACCTCCTTCATTACTGAGAGCGACAACATAACCCAGAAAACATTTTCTCCGATCTGATTGTTCTTTATGGCTGCCACCCTCAAAAGGGAAGTTGTTTTTAGCTTCCTTAAACTCTACTTTATCTTCACTTTCCTTTAGATATGATAATTGTGCTATAGTCATGTTAAAATTTTATAGTTTTAGTTTAACCAAAAATAGTTCCTAATTTAGTAAAAATCACTCTGTCTCCATTGCCTAGTTCCAAATACATTTCACCAGGATTAAAGGACCATATTTTTAGTTTTTCGTACTCTGGTTTTTCCTCAGTTTTGATAATATCATTAATACTTATTTCCGGAATATCATTTTCATGGTTTACAATTTCAATAGCCCCTTGCCACTCATAATGAATTGTATTTTCTGGTTCACGTTGATAAATAGTAAACATTGCTTGAGTAACATCTTCACCATGATTGATGTGTCTGATATTAAAGTCAATTAATAAGTTTCCGTTTGTATGTCTCCATGTTCCTAAAATTTGACGCAGCTTTATATTCATAATTAATAATGACTTTTAGTATTGTTTTTACCTTTTGTATTTTTTGCTGTCATTAATGCCTGGCTTGCTCTATTAAGAAATGTATCAAAAGTATCCTCGTCTTTTTTAAACTCTGTAACTCCACATGATACTGTTAATTTATAGAAGACTTCATTCACATTGAATATATTATTTTCAATCATCTTCCTTTTTCTATCTGCTGCTTTAACCGCCTCTCCAAGATTTGTGTCTTTTGCTATAACTACAAATTCGTCACCTCTTAGAAATTGTCGAAATGTCTCGTCTGTCACTCTTTTATCATTATTAAGTAACTGCCCTAAATTTTTTAAAATTTGGTCAGATTTGGTATGTCCAAATATTGTATTAAAATGTTTAAAATTATCTACATCTAATATGATGACTGATATTGTTTTTATTTTTGAGTCACTTTTAAGTTCCCCTATCATTTTTGTAAGACATTCGCTTAATGCTTTATGGTTTTTTAACCCTGTTAGTTCATCGGTAAAATTGTCTTTTTGTAATGCATTATATTTTTTAGCATATATCTTCTTAAAAAACAGAAAAGTAATTGCAAAAACTACCAGTGTATAAAAAATTGAACAATACAATTTGATTAAATATTCTGTTGATAGAAATTTAATAATTGAAAAATCTTTTGGTAAAAAGTATGTGCTAAGATAAAATATGGCAACAATTAATGCCCATTTAAGTATATCATAAATTACTTTTGGTAATGCATCGTTTTTAAATTTTTCGATACTCTCTAGTATATAATATGTCTTCATAGGAGATTACTCTTTAATGCTTTTATGTGATACAAATGGATGTTCCCATTTACCAGAAATTAAGTAAAGCTCATAAAACACAAACCATTCAATTGTCCAGGGAATAATAGTATCAAAAAGATGATGCTTTTTGTATTCCCAAATCATATCAGATGAATGATAAAGGCATAAACTATTGTCTGAAGGAAACATATGAATGTCATCATTGTAATTTATTTGGGGCTCAATTATATTTACTTTTGGGGATGTTTTACCATTATAAATAATTTGAAATTTATATTCAACAGAAATTGAGGTTGGTGTACAAACTCCTTCGCATACAAGACTATCGTTCTTAATAGTACATTTTAAGAAGTCAAAATTACTTTGAATTAATTTTTTCTCTCTAATTAAAATGGTCTTATTAAGAAGCTTTTGTTGCCTTGCTTTTGGTTTACTTCTATTAAATCTAATTCCCTCCAAAATTTTTATGTTCTTTATGTTTTACACCTGTATTATTCTCAGTAATATTTCCGCTTTTTTGAGCATAAGCACTACCACCTAATATACTTTGTTTTAAAGCATTTAATGAATGTTCTTTTGCGTCGGTATCTTCATCAGCACCTTCTGGAAATTTATCACCTAAATGATTTTTCCATAATTTACTTGCTTTTCGCTGATTTTTTTCATGAATAGCTTTGTTTGCATCCTCAATAAACGATTTTAAATTGTTCATGAATGTGTCTTTTCTAGTTTGGTCATATTCACCATACAAATCATCGTTTGGTGTTGCAGGAACGATACATTCAAATGAATTATCTAATATTTCTTTTATTTTTTCTAAAGTATCACGTAAAGCAATATCGTCTCTATCATTTTTTTTGATATTATTGGCTGCAAGAATACTCATTGCAAGACCACTTGGCATTTTATCTCTTTTATGGTCACCCCATGCTTTCAAATATCTTGAAATTCTCAAAACCTGAGGTGTATTCTTGATTTCATTTTTATACCATTCAACAAATTCTTTTGGATCACTTTCTGAACATTCTTCATTTTTTATTGCTAATAAAGGATGTTCGCTATCACTTGGGAGATAATAAACCGGAAGATCAATATGGTATTCTGCTTTAAAAATTACTCTGACACATTTTTTTCTATGTTCTGACGGTGTTGATGTGTGACCATCAACTGCATTTCTAACCCAAGTTTGTAATGTAGTTCCTGAAACACCTTGGTCTCTTCTGAAATAGACACCGTCATCTAAATCACATTCATTGTCTTTTGTTAAAATTGTCGTGCCCACTTTGTATGAACCTTGAATGTAAAATTCAGGTTTATATTCTTTATGATTTACCTTGAAATAATCTCTAATTTTGGTTCTAATTTCTTCTTTTGATACTTTAAGTTTATCTTTTTTTGCTTTTGGAATATTTAGATTTATATCAAAATCTAAAAATAGTTTGTTACAGTTAGCCATGTTATTTTGTTTTATAGTTTTTTGGTTGTTCAAAAAATTCAAGAATTTCAGGTTGAATAGCATAATGGTATCCGTCATGATCTCCCATTGCTTTTAATGTCTTTAGAGCTTCTTCATGAGTAATGTCCATGTCAATCACTCCAATATGGTCTTTTGACAATTTGGGTGAAGGAATTCTAAAATATGTTCCTTTAGGATGAATGTTATCAATAATCTTTTTCATAAAAAAATCACTGAAATAAGTTTGACCATCCATTGAAGCTTGAAACAATTTATTACCCCAGTGTCTAAACGATTTGGATTTTTTTTTAGTTGACGCCCAACCACTTGGTTGAGGAACACTTGAAACCGATAAAATTTTAAATGTATCAAACTCTTTTCCTTCACCTACAAAGAATTGCAAGGCCTCTAATAAACCACATAATGTTGGGTTGTTTGCCCATAATCCTCCATCAGCGTACAAGATATTATCGTGTTCATGAATAGGCAAATACGTTGGTGCAGCTGCTGTGGCTAAAGCAACATCAACCATTTTAATATTTTTATCCATGAAAAAATTACCTTCTTTATGAGGAAACTTAAATACACGAGGTTCACCCTTGATAAGATTGAAACTTGGAATACATAATAAATTATTAGCTTCCACCATTGTTTTATTTCCAAAAGTCTCTTCTAAAATACCTTTTAAAGGTTCGTTTGAAAATTTCCCCCAAAGCAATAATTGTTTTAGAAATTGCCACTTTCTTTGAAACCATCTGCAAAATTTAAAATTTGATACTGGAAATATTTCATTTCCTCTTTCAAAGTATAAATCGGATAATTTTTGAGCAGAAATATTAGTGCTTAAACCTAATGCAATTAAACCCCCTGTTGAAGTACCACAAATCATATCAAAATAATCTGTAATTCTCTTTCCTGTTTTTTCTTCAATTCTAGCGAGTAATGAAGCACTGTAAAGACCTTTTATGCCACCGCCATCAATTGATAATATCTTAAATATTTTTTTTTCCATTGTTTCTAAATTTTAACTCTCAATTTACCAGTTAACAATTGCTGCATTAATCCTTTTTTTTGTTCCTGCATTGCAATTAATTGCTTTTGTAATGCATTTATTTCTTGGTCGATTGCAACTGAATATGTTGCTATTTTTTTTTGCTCATTGAATTCAGGGCATTTAAATTTTAGGTATTGATATTCTGAAATGTAGTATCGTTTATGTTCTTCTTTTGGGAAATTAAAGATTTGCATTCTCTCAAAAATAAATTTTAAATCAAACTTTTCATTTGTAATATTTAATATTTTTATAGCAGATGATTTAATCTTAAATGGAAAGTCAACAAACTTATTATCGGTTGTAAAATCATCGAATAGGATTATTGGAAAATTACTATAAATACCTTCGTTTTCATTGGTATATCCAAGAATAAAGCTTTTGTTAGCTGTTAAAACTGGTGTAATGTGTTCATCCGAATAAACATCGCTTTCAACTATATATTTATCAGGTCTTTCATATTTTAATGTGTCTTTTATTCTCACCTCATTCCATTCTTCCGTAAACCCTTTAAACCTAACTTCCCCAGTAAGCAATTTTTTCATTATTGCTTTTTTATTTTGTTGTTTTTGAATGATAAGCTTTTGTTGCAACACGATAGCTTTATCCCAAGTAGATAAGATTTGAGCTATTTTTTGTTGTTCTTGATAGAGAGGAAGAGTGATTTTAAGATTTTTTAAACTACTGGAATAAATATGAACTACAGAATGCCCCTGACCTAATTTAAAAGTTTGTTTTTTTACTTCATCAGAATTTAACAGATACCCTAAATAATGGGCATCCTCAGAATGAGGACGTAAAATTATTATATCTCCACCTGCATAAGCTTCATCACTTTTTATGTAAGCTACACATTTACCAATATCTTCAAGTGTTTCTCCGGAACCAGCAAACAATAAGTCATTTTTAAAAATCGGGTTACTGTTTTTTGCAGAAATATCGTTTATAAAAGATTTGAATTCTTCAACAAAATAATTGTATTCTGAGTAGATCTGACCATAACGAATACAAGGTTTTCCTGTTTCAACAATTTCTGATTTTGTTATACCTTTTCCCTTTAGGAATGTTCCTATTTGGTCTAATGTTTTTATTTTCCAACCTGATGGAATTGTGGTGTTGCATCGGTGTTGCATCGGTGTTGTGATAGTGATGTTATTCATAATTATTTATTTAATATTGACAAAAAATTCGGAGCTGCGTGCCACGCAAACCCCATTTTTAACTATAAAACATTCCATCCAATGTATTCCTGTAAATTCAGAATGTTCTTTTTGAATTAAACCACCTTTTCCCAAAGTTTTAGCATGAAATATACCCCCTCTTAATCCCATAAAAGCATTTTTAGCTTCGTCGCCAGTATTTACCACTTGCCAATAGACATCGTAAGGTTTTGGTACGTTGGTGGTTGCCGTAAAATAGATGTCACAATTTTTAGGGATAACTGTTTGGCTATAAATAGACTTTGATTTTTTGTTGTCTGAAACATCATTATATCTACTATATATATCGCAATTATAGACTAATGACATTCCCCATCTTGGTTGTTCGCGATGTGCAACCGAGAGCATCTGAGAAGAATAGTTTACGGGTTTTAAATTTTCAGTAATTAATTCATCATAGCCAAGATTTCTAACCGCTTCATTTACTGATCTTGTGCCTATAATGTTTTTTAAAAGTCTGTACGCATCAGAAGGATTCATGTTCTTAAGTGAGCTAAAATCACTTTTTGCTTTTTCCAACCAAGAGAAGAAGTTATCTTCTTTTTGTTTTTCAAGGGGCCATTTATCGGCAAAGTTCTCTTCCTCATTAACGGGGTTTTCAATCCACCAAATTTCCTTGTAATGCTTCTTATCACAGTAAACTCTTTTCATACGATCTTGCATGTTGGCAAGTATGTTCACAAGTGCATCAATCACATTATTCTCTTTATTATAAGCTTTCGCTGCTAATGTTGTGATGATTATAGAAATAGGCTTGTGTTCGTCACCACCAAACATAATATCCCTATGTCTTTTTAATACCTGAACGGCTCTTATTAATGGCTCTTTGTCCTTTTTGTAATCCGGTAGTGGCTTAATAATTTCGCTCAAAAAAATAGTTCTGCGGTTAGATATTGAACATCGTTCTTTAAACCAGGCTGCATAGCCAAACGGATTACTTTTTAACCAATAATTAGGGTTAGATTCAGTATGATAATTAGTTTCTCTTTTATCGGTAATTCTCAAGGATATTTCTTCTAAATCTGATTTGTTTAAATTACTGAAGCTTCTTTCACTTAGATTTACGTGATTGTTATTTCCAACCATTGAGGGCAAAATATCTAAATGAAATTTGTCGCTTGTATAAACTAATGTCCAACAGCGATTTCCTTCATCATCAAGCATTCGTCTGTAATCATCATTATTTGCGATTAATTGGTCTCTCACGGCATCTTTTAGGTGTTTTTGCACCCAATCTGATTTTTTACCGGTTAATCGGCAAACCAAATCTACATCAAGCTCATCATCTTCCATGATTGGTCTAATCATCGTGCCTAATAAAAAAGAACCTTGAGGTAGTATCTCGGGTTTGTATCTGCTTAAGTCAGTGCCTTCTTTTGAAAGCTGATTTGCAACAGCAGAATAACGGTTTTTAACTAGTTCGTATTGAGCTTCAGTAATATCTAAAACTTGCCCGATATTTTCGAGTAAGTCGTTAACTTTGTTAGTTGTCTTGAATAGTTCGAACATAATTACTTGTTTTTTATTTCAATTGCTTTACTGAAGCCGTTATTAGCTGTGTTTTGATCATAGATAACTAGAGATAAATCTGCTTTCTCCATCCAAACTCTCCCTGTTTCAACAGCACAGGAATTTGGCATAATGGGAAAAACATGAATTGGTTTATCATTTGGATACTGGAGCTTTATTTTGCTGTAAGCGTTTCTTATTTGGTTTTTAAAATTGATGAGGGTCTGTTTGTTCTTCAAAACATTACGATTTGGATTATCAACCGTAACTTTCCAAATTGATACGTCTTTCCCTAAAACATTGTGAATTCTATCATCAGAAACATTATCACTTAAACTAATCACGAGTGCAACCTCAGAATATATTTTTGTTGGCTCAATCAATTTTACTTCAATAGCATCTTCGTCGTTTTGCCATTTCCAAGTTTGTTTTGGTTCCCGGTGAAGCTGGTATATTTCACTAATTGATAATTCAGAAATTAATGTTCCAAGTTTAATAAGCAAAGGTTGTGGAGCCAATGCAAAAACTGAAAAGTGTGGCGTTTTTTCTTGAACAACAAGAGGTTTTATTTGTTGTTTCACCACTTCTTCTAGTTGATTTGAGTGAATCTCCCAATAATTCTCTTTATTGTCTTTAATTGCCAAATTTGAGGTTCCAAGTTGAATTATGTTATCGCTAACAGGATAATATTCAGGTAATAATGCCTGAATACAATCTCCAAAATTAATCGTTGGTTCAAAAGAACCTATTTTAGCAGTAAAAGAAACTATATGACTCTTTTTATCAGGAGTTAAGCTGGTCAAAAGCTCAATATTTCTCTCCTGTTTTTTTTTCATTTCTATAAGTGAGTTTCTCGTATGATTTTCAACTTCGCGTTTATCTATTCTGCGATGGCACTCATCACAAAGAAGTAATAAATTTTCAAAATCGGTTTCTAGTTCTTTAGATAATATAGCATCACCTCTAGGACCATCTTCCTTTGCGCCAACAATATGAGATATGTATGATTTGTTTAAATCTTTTTGCATCAAACTGTCTTTCCATAAAGGAATATTACAACTATCATATTGACATCTACCACCAGATTTAACCCACAATTTCCTAGCAGTACCATGTGGTATAGCTTTTCTTGCTCTAACAACTAATTCATCACTCATAGTCCTAATTCATTTAAATACTCTTCCATTTCCTTTCTTACAGCGACCAACTCGTTTTCTAACGATTTGATTTCTGTTTTCACTAGAGCTAAATCTATAGGGGTTTCTTCTTCAAATGTATCCACATAACGCGGAATATTGAGGTTGAAATCGTTGTCTTTTATTTCTTGTAATGATACCACGCTGCTGTATTTCTCGACAGACTCGAAATTTTGGTAAACACTTACAATTTTTTCAATATCGTTTTCACGAAGTTTGTTTTGCTTTTTACCATCTTGGTATTCTTTGCTGGCATCAATAAATAAAACTTCTTTAGATTTCTTTGCTTTGTTGAATATCATTATGGCAGCTGGGATTCCGGTACCAAAAAACAAATTACTTGGTAAGCCGATAACTGCTTCGAGTAGGTTTTCTTCAATTAATTTTTGACGAATTTTTCCTTCGGCACTTCCTCTGAATAATACTCCATGAGGAACAATTACTCCTATTCTTCCATCAGGCAAGGTAGTGTCAATCATATGTAAGATAAAAGCATAATCACCTTTGCTTTTGGGAGGAGTTCCTCTGAGGAATCTTTGAAAACGATCTGTTTCGGCATTTTCTGCCCCCCATTTATCTAAACTAAAAGGCGGATTTGCTACAACGACATTAAACTTCATCAGGTGGTCGCCTTCAATAAGTTGCGGATTGTTGATGGTGTCACACCATTCAATCCGAGCACTATCCATGCCGTGCAGGAACATATTCAATTTGCTTAATGCCCATGTATCTCCATTGCTTTCTTGACCGTATAAAGCAAAATCTTTGGAGCGATTTCCATTTTTGTCTTTTACTTGTTCGCCTACTTTAATCAATAGCGAACCCGAGCCACACGTGGGATCGCATATTCTATCTCCAGGTTTTGGGTTGACTAATCGGGCCAATAATTCACTCACTTCATCCGGCGAATAAAATTCCCCGCCTTTTTTCCCCGCACCACTGGCAAATTCCCCAATGAGGTACATATATGCATTTCCTAAAACATCTTCAACTTTGCCTAATTTTGAAGGTCTGAAATCCAATACTGGATTTGCAAAATCAGTCAACAGGTTTTTTAGTCTTCTGTTACGGTCTTTGGTTTGCCCTAATTTATCAGAGTTAAATGATATATTTCTGAAAACACCCTCGAGTTTTGATAGATTTTTATCTTCAATTTTAGCTAATACTTTATCGATTTCTTCTCCAATATTTGCATCGTTTCTTTTCTCATATAAGTAATCGAAAGAACAGTTATCGGGTAAAACAAAACGTTCTCTTTGCAGTTTTCTTTGGATTAATTCTTCATCGTCCCCATATTGTTTTTGGTATTCTTCATAGTGATCTTTCCAAACATCACTCATGTATTTCATAAACATGAAAACTAATATGTAGTTTTTGTATTCCGAGGAGTCGAAAGCTCCTCTGAAAGTATCACAGGCTGACCAAAGGCTTTTATTGATCTGGTCTTGCGTTGGTCTTGTATTAGTCATTTTTAATAAGGTTTATAAGTTGTGCTTGAATTAATTCTTTTCGATTCGTTTTTATTTTTTCTAAAATTGATACTTCCTGGTTGAGAAGGATTGCCGTTTTAGCAATGTAGTTTTGAATTTTGAGAGGAGGGACTTTCAAAGGTAAATCCATAATATCTTGTTTGTTTAGATTTGGAACATAGGTTCCTGCTTTTTTCTCAGAGAAATAATTTTGAGCCTCTTTTTGGTTCATAAACCATGCGAGATATTCCGGAATAATTTTTTCTTTGTTGACTCTAATAATAAAGAAAGTGGCGGATGCAACTATTGGAAAAGCAACATTACCAATTACTATTGCATAGTTGTTAACTCCTTTAGAAACGAATAAAATATCACCTTTGGTAAGGTAAAATTTATCTTTAAATAAAATATCACTAACTTTATCAAGATTTAAAAAATCAAAGCTTGAATAATCATTAAAAATGTCCTTCATTTGAATAATGCCAACATGCCCATTGGGATTATGTTCAACTTTTTCTCTGAATGAATATCCAGAAAACAAGCCTTCTTTCGTTATTACTTCGTTTATCGTCATTTTATACATAATGTCTATACTGCAAATATACCGTGTTTAATTCACATAATGACTATACTGAAAAAATAGTTATTAACATTCTTCGGTTTTATTTTACAAATACGGTACGAGCACAATGTAATTGATCAAATTTGAGATTATTGATTTGATTAATTTTACGGTTTCCCACATTAGACCAAAAAAAACTTTAAAAAAGCGCATGTTTTTTAGAAGTCAGTTGTAATACAGTAGTTTATGATTGTTTTTAAGGGCTATGTTTTTCATAAAACTTATATGAAAGTGTCTATAAAACTTTGCAAATCATGTAAATAAATTAATTCTTCTGTGTTATCCGGCATCTGAGCCAAATGAATCAAATTGATATTTTGATAGAGTGATTTTTCTCCTATAAGATCTTGGAGGATAATATAAATTGCCTGATTGAGCGTTTTGTTATTACAATGGATATTGAAATATTTGAAGAATATGATTATATCCAGTTTTTGGATGTTTTCTTCATAATTTATTGCCATAAACTTTAATTCACTTGCTTTTAGTGTTATGTCCTGAAAAACATAAGGTTTGTCAAGTCCAGCCATTACTTTTTCAATGTTTTCCATGGGGTGAATGAACGCAGTAAATTTCCAGTTCTTCAATTTCGGTGAATTATCTACTAAATCAATTACCTGGTTAAAGTATTCCGGGTTGCCGTTGGCAGTTATTATGAATTCGGATCTTGTATTTCCATTTTTTGGAAAGACAATCATAAAGTCAATCTCTTTGCAATAGTAACTCAGGTTTTTGTTTATCCAAAAACTTATGTGTTTTTGGTTTTTAGGGGTTTCGTTGATGAGGTTTTTGATGGTTTGATTGTTGTCTTGGAACCAGTTCCAGAAGGTGTTGATTTTTCTCATTTTTTTGTAGTGAGTGGTGAATAGTGTCCTTCGTCTTCGCTCAGGATGACGGTGAATAGTGAATAGTGAAAGGAGGGTTGAGCCTCTCGTGATGGGATTGCTTCGTTCCTCGCAATGACTTTATCGTTTGTCTTTGGTGTTTTGGTCGAATGTTATCAAATTGAACATTTGTCTCATTCTGGAGCGGAGCCGGTTGCCGTAGTTGTTTTCAATTTCGGAGGCGGAAAGGTTTGTGGTGATGTGCGTGACGGATTTGTTTTCGACAAACTGTTCGTAACGGCTGATGAGTACCTCAGCCATGACGTTGCAATCATTTCCGAAGTGCTTTATTTGCTGTTCGGCACCCAAATCGTCAAAGCAATAACCGGTTAGTTTCGATTGATTGGTTTGCTTTAGCGTGTAGCAGTTGATGGCCTCAAAGCCATTTTTGGCAAATTCAAACGAGACTTCCCTACATGTTTTGATTTTGTACTCGGATGCATGATAAGCAAAAGGACGTACTAAGTTCATTAGGGATGTTTTTCCGCAACCAATTGAACCTGATACTAAAATGCCTTTTGTTAAGTCTATATTTTGGCTCACGGCTGCTTTCTGATCTTTTATCATATAAATCAACAATTTGTAGATGGTGGGGTGATCCATTTCGCTGATTTGAAACGAACTTCCATAGGTTGTTTTTCCTTGGTTCTCTAGGTATTCGAGACATTTTTGAAAATTATACACTTTGAAACCTTTGTGGACCAAGAAGGTTTCATGGACTGATTTACAATGGTTCATCATAGTTTTTTTGTGTTACCGTGTGCAGGTGCATCGGTTTTGGTTGGGCGTTGTAATCGGATTTTTGGGTGTTAGCAGCAAACTTGGCAGTGTTGAGCATCCAGTTTCTTGCTGCTGCTTTCCAATCTTTCATTTTTGTTTTTCCGCCTATGAGCCAACCGATGCTGGAGTAGTAATTGAAAAACTTATTGGCTTCTATTTGGGAGCTTTCCTTGAAAGAGAAGTATTCCAGTATCATTTCGAGTGATGGCACTGTGGTTTCAAAAAATAAATCGAGTTCAACAGCTTTTTCTTTTTTGGCGCAACTTTTTTCTTTTTGCTGCCCGCTTTCAGTTTGTTTTTTATTGGTAGCAGCGAATACTGGAAGTATTTGCTGACCGGTCTCCGTTTTTATTTCTTTCTCTTTTGGATTTATCAAAGGATTCAAATTTTGAACTGGTTCATTTCTTGAAATTTTTTCTATATCTATTTTTGTATTGTTTAAATTGTTTTTAACTGTTTGTTTTTTATTATATATATAGAGCTGTTCATTTACCTGTTCAATGACATGTTCATTTTTTGATTCGGTCAAATTGTGAACGGGTTCATTTTTTGAATGGGTTGAGTGTGGTATTTTTGAAATTGTTTTTTCTTTTTCAGAAAAATTGATCATAATGATGTTGGAGCAAGAGTGTGGATTGAATGTCGGATTGTATACCATAAACCCTAAAAGTTCTAATTCTTTCATGCATTTATGATACGTTGCTTTTGAATTGATCTTGCTGGCTTTCATGATTTCTTCCCGAGAAATGCCTGTTGGATTCTTGAATCGGTTTACGTTCCAACATTGGAATAGTGCCAAATAGAGCGAAATGTGCGTTGGATTTAGGTTGGGTTCATAATTGATTTTATTAAAAAATCCGGTGAGGTGTTTGATGTAGTTCATTTTTGTAGTGAAAAGTGAGTTGTGAATAGTGTCTCTCGACTGCGCTCGAGATGACGGTGAATAGTGAATAGTGAGAAGGTCCCGTCGTCTCTCGACTGCGCTCGACATGACGTGGGCGGGAAGACAATAGCCGCGACTATTTGAATAGTTAAGGATTGGCTTTGACTTTGTTGTTTTCCAGTACTTTATCAATGTCTTGATTTGCATAATAAATAGTTCCACCAATTTTAGTGTAGGTCAGTGTTCCATTGATACGCAGGTTTTGAAGTGTTCCTGGAGAGATATTTAACAACTTTCGTACTTCGGGGGATTTTAGCCACTTTTTGGTTTGTTCGGTAGTTTGCGATCCGATAATTTTTTTAATTTCTTCTAATAAATCAATTTTGAATTCTAAAAGATCTTCTGTTGTGATAATTGTTGCTGCCATTTTAAAACGATTTAAGGTTATAATTAATTTTATAACTTTATTGTGGTACAAAATTGATTGCTTTTATTCTTTTTTAATCCCAATGGCTTTCGTAGTACCGAAGTAATTTAACATTTGAACATTTTTAAAAGCACGTTTTGGGGCTTTTCTGAGTTTCTTTTATTTTCATTTTTGAATTTGTTCAAGTTTCGGATTACACAATCTATTATTCTAATGAAAAATGCCCCAATTGGGGCATTAATGTGAGAATAGTTATTATTTTAAATAGCACCAAAATAGTACTGGATGGCAAGTTATTAGGCTTTATGACTTAATTATAGATCGTGTTTCTTGGCTGTGTTTTTCGGAGGTACGATTGGCTACGATTTTTAGTCACTCGTCTTCTTTATGGATTTTTTGCTGTAGATTCAGCATCAGTTCTTCTAAGAATTTTGTTTTGCTACTCTTTCTATCTTTAATCTCTGAATAGGTTTTGTAGACATTGTCTATTTTGATGTTGAAGAAATCCTCAAAAGAAGCGGCTATAGTATTTATGTCGGCTGCTCCATGATTTAAGGCCCCATTGGAATATAGCGCATAGATTAATTCAGTGAGTGCCGTTTTTGGAGCTGTCCAAAGGAGTACTTTGTGTTTTTTTTCGTTAAACATAATTGTATTACCAGCATTGAGTTTTTGCATTGCTTCGCGGATGTAATGAATAAATCGGTGCATTGCTTTTACTTTGGCCCAAAGCATGTCATGTGAGGAGGAAAATTCGGGATATTGATAGTAATCTGTCATTGGTGTGAAAGGAAAATTATTACCTGGGTTTCTTGTGAAAAACTGATGATCGATATAGGTGTATCCTTGCTCCATATAATTAACAAAATCTAAATTGCGAGAGAAAAATTTATTAATTTTTCGCATTTCCTTTTCAAAAAATTCGATCTGATAGGATGTGCCCGCTTTGGGTTTGCGAAGTTCGCAAGAACGCAGTTCGGTAAAATAAATCAGGTAACTCATCGGAAGTGGTTTGATATTTTTAAAGAAATTAATTTCATCGGGTACTGTGTCGAAATCGTTTTGCTCGACTCTTTCTTTTAGGGTTGCCAAGGTTTTGTTGCATAAATTAATGCCATCAATTGCTTTTTTGAGATAGTTATCTTCTATGGATATAATTATGTTTACTTTTTTATTAAATTCTTCAATAGTACTTTTGAACATGTTTATTTGGTTTAACCTCACCCCCCAGCTCTCTTCCTCCCCAGCCCCTCCGAAGGAGGGGAATAAGAAGGAAAGGGAATGAAGACTTGATTAGTTTATATTTTTGATGTTAGTTGTTTTAATGGCAAAGGTTTGACTGATGAGATTGCTTCGCCAGTTCGTACAATGTCCTCGTGTCCTCCTTCGTCGGGATGACAAAACAGAGAAGAACTAAAGCGGTTCTCGATACATTTTTCATTCCATTTTATTCCATGAAAAACACTCGAACTGACGACTGTATTTTTAGACTTTATTTCCTGTATCGTTTTAACGTGTTTTGTCTTCGTTTTGAAGTGTGCCCATTAATTCCATTGAAAAATTATCTCGGGCTTGAATGTAGGCTACTTTTGGAATTATCGTGGCTCCCAGTTTTCTCTTCTCGAAAGTTGCAGATACACCAAAATCAATTTTATTAAGATTTAATTCCCGAGCCCGTTTAATTCCCTGAAACAGAAGTTGTCGGTAGAGTTGAAATTCTTTTGCATAGGAATAATCCATTCCTATCAGCGCTGGAACATAGGTATGCGCTGTATTTTTATAACAAAATAGAATTCCGATTAATGGGTTTACACTTTGTTCTTTTTCTTTATTTTTGAGATATAACAATATGAATTCCCATTGCGGATTGCTCTCCATTTTTTGGAAAACTTCTATCGGGTAGGTAAATGTATTTATAGCATGATTGATATTTTTCACATTCAGATACAATTTATATGCCTGCTCTAATTCTTCGTTTGTTAATTGATTTTTTATTACAATATCAAAAGCCTGTTCTAAAGGCAGTACCTCTTTCAAGAAATGTTTTCTTGAGCGGTGAGAAAGCGAAGCGGAATATTCTTCGAGAGTATTCCATATAGCATTTTGTATGATGCAGGTTTCAGGCATGTTTATTTTTAAGAACCCTTGATTGTGGAATATATGATTCAATTGTTCCTCTTCCTCAAAATCCCTTAACACCAACATATCAGCATTTAGTTGATGATACAATGTCTCCACTTGTTCCAATAAAAGCATTATGGCTTCTTTAGCTAATGGATGTGTTTTATTGATATAGCAATGATTCCCTTCCGTAAATAGAGAGCCCATTCCTAATACTTTTGAAGTCAGGTATAATGGATTTTGTTTTCTTTTTTCTTCCAGTTGAAGTGAAATGGATTCTGGAGCTAACATATCGTCTTTCCAAAGTCCGTAAGTGAAAAAAGTTGCCAGTACAGGAATTCCCTTTTTGTCTTTGATTATATAATAATGAAAGTCCCAATTGTTTTCAGGATAGTTCGGATTTGTAAAAGCATTTTCCAAGAAGCATAGCCCATCCCAATCAAACGTGCTTTGCTTTCCCAAAAGCTCGTTCCAGTTCTGTTTGTTTATTTTTTCTATGGATACTTCGTATTGTAATACTAAGTTTTTTTTTGGCTCTAAATTTCCAACAGTCGAAATCGTTTCTACAATGCCAAAAGCTTTATTCACTTTGTGTTGTGAATTTCCCGATTCTTCCAAGGCTATAGGGAAATGGTATTCCATCGCTTCCACTAATGCTTTTATTTCTTCTTTTTGGTTGTGTCGAGAAAGTGTGATACGGATCCCCGTGTTTTTGATTGGGACTGCCGGATATATTGCGGGATTTACATAAAAACCTTCTTTGAATAGCCGTTGTACCATTTTATAGGCGGTCAAAGGCATTGCGGTGCCCAAGAAAAATACTGGGGAGTTATTAAGGGCAATCATCGGGAGGGTAGTTTTTTCTAGTAATGATTTGAAATATTCTATTTTTTCTGATAAATCGCATTGTAAGCTTATGATTTCAGGTGAAAGATGAATGTTTGCCGATGCAATTGCAGCTGCTACAGAAGCCGGTTCCAATTGTGCCGAAAAAGTAAGTGGTCCACCAAAATTTTTAATTTTTTCTCGTAGTCGGTTATCGGTACAAAGTAATGTTGCTCCACTAGCCCCAAATGTTTTACTCAATGTACCAAACAGTAAAACATTGTCTGGCAAACTTTTTAAAACGTCCAATACATATCCAGTACCATTTTTTCCTCTCCAACTCATTCCGTGTACATCATCAAAATAGAGTTGTAACTGCGGGTATTTTTTGCACAATTCCATCAAATCTGGTATGGGAGCAAAATCGCCAAACATAGAATATACGCCGTCTGCCATATACCATATTTTCTTGCATCGTGTCGCCAGGTATTTAATTTTATCCTCCAGCATATTCAAATTGTTGTGTCGAATCATTTCTACCGGAATGCCTCTTATTTTTAATAATTGACAGGCATTTTGAACACTCCAATGTACTTGATGGTCAAGAATTACTCCATCTTCATCCCTTACCACTGTTGGAATTACTGCCAGATGACCAAGTGTACTGTTTTTTGTTATTATCGGAGGTATTCCATACATTGCTTCAATCTTAGATTCCAGTTCGCTGTATAGCGGATTTGAAATATAGGTTTTGGAGAGTGGAAATTGTGTGCCATACTTTTGAATAGCTGTTATTGCTGCTTCTTTTAATCGGTTGTCTTGTTCCAGTCCTAAATACCCGGTAGTGCCAAAGTGAAACATTTTTTTACCTTTTATTTGTAGGGTTCGACCATTCAAGATTTGATCTTCCGCATATAAATGCAATACTCCTTCTTTTTTTGCTCCGGCTATTACTTCATCTATCGTGTCAATGAAGTTGTTGTGTTTGATTTTTGCCATATTATTTAGGTTTTAGTTGTTAAAAAATAAAATTCACTAAAATATCTACTTATTTTTTGATATTTATTTGGTAAAATTCTGAATAAAAAATTTATAGAATCTTATTATTTGTGAGAAAATCCTTTTATGACAACTTATACTCCCGATTTGATAACTTTTGTGTTTAATTATATCAAATTGTTTTACTTTTGTTTAATTTAATAAATTTTTTAATATTTTTTTTGCTAAATTGTGACGATTTATTTAAATTTTTTATAAAAATGATGCATAATTACTATGAGAATGAATTTTCTCAATTTTGGATTCGAAATGACATTCTTTTTTTTAAATACAAACCCAAAAGTGTTATTAACTTGAAAGCTGCACAACGGATTGTAGCGGATCGGATACAGTTACAAAATGAAATAGCCTATCCAATATTTTGTGATATCAGAGGAATTGTGGATTCTGACAAAGCTGCAAGGGACTATTTAGCTCAATCTGGTTCTATTCTGACTAAGGCAGTAAGTCTAGTTGGGCATCAAAGTGTTTCCCTAACTATAACCTCTTTTTATCTTAAAATATGTAAGCCAAGTGTTCCAACCAAGCTTTTTACTGATGAGTCAGCCGCTTTAGCTTTTTTGGAAGAATATATTTAGTGGAAGGGTATTTATTTAGGACTAATATTATACATTATGGATCAAGAAATTAATCTGCAGCGTATGCGCAGTATGTCACAAATGCTTCTTGAAATGGCAGGTGGTAATTTTACCAATCGGATTCAAAGAACAGAAGAGGATGATGAACTGGAAGGATTAGTAGTACTTATGAATATGGTAGCCGAGGAGATGAAAGAGTCTGTTTTTCACGCGGGTTTTATAAACCCTCATCATTCCTATAGAAATCTAGTACAAAGCACTTTTATCTTAGATGAGGATTTTGTAATTGTAAGTTATAATTCTGAAGCCTCTATTTTATTAAATTTAACTCCTGACTTTTTATGTAATATGTTGTTTAAGAATTTGTTATCGGAAGAGTCCTTGTGTTTTTGGAATCGTTTAGAGGAAGAAATATTGTTAGATCCTGACTATTATGCTTCAGTGCAATTAATTTATATTGCACAAAATAAGTTATTAGTTCCTGTCTATTGTACGATTTCAAGGCTTATGAATTGCTCTAAAATTTTGATTAGTTTCGTTACGACTGTAGTTGAAGAAACTATTTCGAAATCTGTTTTGATTACCGCAAATAGTAATGACCTGCCAATTGTATTAAGCAGACCTTCGGATATACTGATGGTTCAAAATGTTTATGATTATATTTTAGATCATTTGGATAGCCCATTACCTTCTGTAAAAGAACTTTCTTATATTTTCGGAACCAATGATAATAAGTTGAAATACGGATTTAAGCAACTCTTTCGGACGACTATTTATCAGTTTTATATTAATGAGCGTTTGAAAAAAGCGCATCTTTTAATTCAACAGACCATGATTCCCTTAAAGAGTATTGCTACTATGGCAGGTTTTAAAACGTATCCTAATTTTTCGAAGGGTTTTAAAAAACATTTTGGGTATAAACCGATGGATATTAAAAGGAAATTTTGATAGGAGGAGGAAAGAGGAAAGAGGAAAGATGTAGAAAAACTCCTTTTTTGACAAGTTATACTCCCGATTTGCTTCACTTTATTTATTTGTTTTTTGGAATTTTATATCGGATTAAATTTAAAGTTCGCCGATATGAAACTAAGTGTCACCACCAAAAGTATTTTTCTCAACAGTATTTGTCTGCTGTATATATTATTGTTTGTTTATGCAGCAGTTAGTAAACTATTGGATTTTGAGAATTTTCAGGTTCAGCTAGGGCAATCACCCTTACTAAGTGCTTTTGCCAGTTGGGTTTCGTGGGCTGTCCCAATTATTGAGTTGCTTATTTCCTTACTTCTGATTTTTCCAAAATATCGACTTATTGGATTCTTTTCCGCTTTTAGTTTGATGATTCTATTTACTACTTATATCATCATTATTTTAAATTTCAGCTCTTTTGTTCCCTGTTCCTGTGGGGGTATTCTTGAAAAGATGAATTGGACTCAACATCTAATTTTTAATATTGTTTTTGTTTTGTTAGCTTTAGTTGGGATTCTAATACTAGGGCAAAATGAAATAACGGCACAAGTCAAAAAATGGAAACCTATTTTTATAGCTCTTCCAATCGTATTTGTTTGCAGTGTTGCTGTTGTGATTTTACTTTTTATAGTATCAGAAGATATTATTCATCATCGCAACAATTTTATTCGTCGTTTTCCTCACCACCCAATATTAAAAACACATGAAAAGGATATTCAGTTTAATTCTTATTATATAGCGGGAATAGCTGATGGGAAAATATATTTAGGTAATATTACTGCTCCGTTAAATATACTTGTTTTAGATACAAGCTTGCAACATCAAGAGCGATTCGTGATACAGCTTAAAAATGAAAATATTGCTTTTCGAAGAATTGCTCTAAAGGTTAAACCTCCTTATTTCTATGTTTTTGATGGAACAGTCCCAACTATTTTGAGTGGAAGTATCAAAGATTGGAAAGCGTCACAATTAATGAAAGGCAAAGCTTATTTTTCTTTATCTGAGCCCATTAATTCGAAAACTTTTGTTTTTCGAGCTGTAAGCAGTACAATGCATAATTCTATTTTAGGACTTTTAAGGATTAGTGATACCATTCAAGTAAGATTAGCTCCTCATTTATTGCAAAAACAAATTGATGGACTTTTCGATACAGACGGGATGCTTTTGTATAACGAACAACTTCAGAAAGTTATTTATACCTACTATTATCGCAATCAATATCTTGTCATAGATACTAATTTAAAGCTAAATTATATAGGACATACTATTGATACGACTAGTCGTGCTCGTATTAAAGTAGCTTACATTCATTCTAGAAATCAAAGCAAACTTTCAGCTCCTCCGTTATTAGTTAACAAAGGCACTTCAACTTATGGGAATTACCTTTTTGTGAATGCTGGTTTAATGGGATTGTATGAGCCGGAAGAAATGTGGCGAACTGCTTCTATTATTGATGTTTATGATTTTAGGCATAAACGTTATGATTTCAGCTTTTATATTAATAATGAAGAGCAACATAAGATGGAACATTTTCAGGTTGTAGATAATTTAGTAGTTGCATTAATCGGTCATAAAATTGTTACGTATCGTTTGTATACTAAAGGGTTTCATCCGGCAAATTTTAAATCAAAAATGGGAGATACAATAGGCCTATAAAATATACTGCGCGGTGTCAGGAAATCGATCGAAAACCTGTAAAAAAGAGTAGATCAAAAACTTTTAATTTAAATATTATGAAAACACGTATTGTACAAAAGGCATTGCCTTTTGCAGCTATTGTTTTAGCGGTAGCAGGGGCTTTTGCAGCCAACATTTCCAGAACCAATGTCAGCACTTACGCTGATGTTAACGGACGAATTCCTTCCACTTGTGCCGAAACAAGTGTTGTTTGTTCGGATAATTTTAATCCACAAATGTGTACTAATGGTGCTCAACAGTTGTACAAACTAAATGCAGCAGGTACAGCTTGTCCACAGGCTCTTTACAAAAAGATTCAGTAGGACTTTAACAACCCTATATTAAGTAGGGGAAATGGCAATGCCGAACTTGAAAATTTCAGGTTCGGCATTGTTTTACCCTCTCACAGACAATTCAATAGGAGCGAGTGAACAAGTGTACGTATCATTTTCGTTTTACCCCGTCCCTAAAGGGAGTCGAAAATATTGCGCTTTATCCTTTTAAACTTACGTTTTAGTTTTAACAAAGTACATTGATTATTTTCGTTTTGCCCCGTCCCTAAAGGGAATCGAAAATTTGGAGTTTTTCATTATAAAAAAGGTGAACATCGTAAGTAGCAATTTGTAGTTTAGCTTCTTTTTGTGGAAAAAGGGATTCCTTTAAGATAAAAATCGAACCATTCTTTTACTCTTTTATCGAGGTCTATTTGAGACTCAGGCTTGCCAATGGCGTGGCCTTGGCCAGGATATACCAGAAACGTATGTGGCTTTTGAAGTCTTTGTAACGCCAAATGCAGTTCAATACTTTGCGTCCAATTCACGTTAGGGTCTTGCTGGCCCGTCCAAATCAACACTGGAGTATTTATTGAGGAAGCGTGTGCTATAGGTGAGTTCTCAATATATCCTTTGTAATTGTCAAACAAAGAGGCACCCATTCGCAATTGTGCGGATTCATAGCGCCACATATGGGAGCGTTCGCCACTGGATTCCATACTCAGGTAATTGCTGACTAGATCTGTACAGGCAGCACCCACGACTGCTGTTGCAAACCTAATAGTTTGTGAAATAATATAGGCAGTTTCATATCCACCAAAGGAACCGCCTATCAAACCAATGTGATTGGATTCTACGATGCCCTTCGCTAGAACAGTATCAATAGCTTTTTGTACGCATGAAACGGCAGATTGTCCTGGTGTTCCTACTTCATAGGCAATGTCTGGGTAGAATACTAAATAATCATTAAATGTATAATTAGTCGGATTAAACCCATCCGAATTGTATTGTGTAGGATTAATATAATGATGCATCATCCCGGATTGTCTTTCGTATAGGTGAACAATCATTGGATATTTTTTAGTAGATTGAAAACCTGCGGGATAAAATAATACCCCTTTCAAGGGTTGCCCTTTTTGGTTTGTATAAGAAATCAGTTCAGCAAGTCCCCAAAAGAATTTATCTTGCTGCGGATTGGTTTTCAATGCCAGCTGCTCTTTTTTCATGGTTTTGCTCCAAAGCTGTAATTGTGGGGACATTTCAAACGACTCTTCTTTATATAAATATTTTTCAGTTTGCTTTGCCTTTTTCAGCATGCTGATTCTTGCGTTTTTATATACCATCACATTGCAATGACCATTGCTTTGCAAGTAATAATATCCTGAGGCTTTATTATCACCCAAGGCCTCAAGTACCGTTCCTTTAGTAAAGTTAAAAGTGCGGGTTGGTAAATTAGATGAGGTATTTATGATGTTGCTTTCATTTAAATTTTGGTAGATTCTGAAACGAATTTTTTGCTCCCGACCTTTGGTTAGTCTTTTGGTGTTTTTTCCATCTGGAGTTACTGTCCAAATATCATACTGGTCGTACACAATAAGCTTACCGTCCTGTGTCCAACCCGGACTACCATAAGGCGGCGTTGCTCCAGGCTGATCGAATTCTAAGTTGTAAACGGCTGATCGAATTAGTGTTGTAACATTGGTCTGTTTTTCCAATATAGGATCGTATATCCACCATTTTTTATCTTTAAAGTAATTGATATACCTGCCCTGTGGTGCTGCTCCTATATTTCCAATGGAATGGAGCTGTTTCTTTACTATTAAACTGCTTTTTCCTGTATTTAAATCGGTCAGGTAGAAGTCGGGTATTGCCTCAAATTCATACTGAGGTTCATAGGCCCGGTTATTAAAGGTCAATGCATAGTTTTGATTGCCAGTTAACAAAACGTTTGGCAAATCATCTGTTCCTATTTGGACTATTTTATTTTCCTCTGGCCACCATACTGCTAATTTAGGAATATGGGAAGGGTCTAGCTGTTGTCCATGATGTACGCCTGTTACAACACTACTCCATATTTGCACTGTTTCGTTTTCTTCCTTTTGAGGAACTGCAGCAGCTAGGTTAAAGAATATTCGTTTGCCATCTTCTGAAATTTCAAGCGGCACGCGAGCAAAGGGAATTACAATATGTTTGTCTTTAAAGAAATCTGTCGACAATAATGGATCTAAAACTACTATTTTAGGTTTGTGTTCTAATTGGGTTATGTAGTATAGCTTGTGGTTTTTTAGTTTAGCGGTCTCGTTATTAGATTCCTGTAAAAAGGAGAGTACATCGCCTTTACTATTCCACGTAAGGTATTTAAAATCTCCTTCATTTTCTTGAACTAGTGTTTCACTATTAAAATTGGAATTCATTCGAATCAGATTCACTGTATTTTCTTTTGGTGTTACGTAGGCTAAAAGAGTACCATCCCCATTAAAACGATATTCTGAAATTTCATTGATCGTCTGTTCTTTACCCGTTTGTAAATGGAGTATGTGGAGAGACTCTTCCTTCTGTGATTGCTGTTTCGTTAGTACTACATATTTTCCACCAGCTACAAACTCAAATTTAGAAACATTTTGAATCCATTGCAGTACAGCCGTTTTTAAGTTTAGTAATGCCATTCCTTTCTTTGAATCTTGCGCAATCCACCATTTACTATCTGGACTAAAAAGACCATTTTCTGCAGTTGGAAAATACTTTTTCTTCGCAGTTTGTGTGTTTTGTACAAATAATGTGTCCTTTGCTGACTGATAATTAAGCTTGTAACTTATCCAAGTTCCATCCCCTGAAATTTTTTCCTCTGAAAGGGTACTCCATAGTGCATAGTCTGTGGGTTTAAGTTGCCTTTTTGAAAAGGATTGGCTCCAAGAAGAGCCAATCCCAAGTATCAAAAGGAGAAAAATCCAATTCGTATTCCCTTTTAATTCCATCCTCTTTTTCATTTTAATATCCTGGATTTTGATGTAGGTTTTTGTTCAGTAGTAATTCTGTTTGAGGAATGGGTAACCATTTATCGGTACTTTTCCATCCGGGCTTTAAAGGACTTAAAATCCCATCTGCTTGTTCTGTTCTTTTTAAGTCAAACCAGCGTTGCCCTAATTCAGTGAATAATTCAACCCTGCGTTCTTGTTGAATAGCCAGCAACACGTTTTGGGGAGTGTCGGCACTCGTATCTGCTAATCCTGCGCGGTTTCGAATTAGGTTTAAATCAGCTAAAGCACCAATCCAATTATTTTGATGAGCCCTAGCTTCGGCACGGATGAGGTATTGTTCTTCTAATCGCAATATAATTGCAAATTCCTGAGAGCTTCCTGTATTGGCGATTTGTTTGTATTTGAATGGGTAGTACCATGTTTGAGTACCGTCCGTCACATTCCCCAACCAATGTTGTTTTCTTTTATCTCCAGTTTCGAATGCGTTTAGTAAATTGGTACTTATAGCAGTAATTGGAGGAGGGCTGCTACTAAAAATAAAAGTATGGGCATCATGCGTATTCAGCCCCGAAATCCCTTGATGTAATTGCCAAATTGTTGACGGACTTTCCTTTAGAAATACCTTATCTAAATCCGCTTCCAACTGGTATGTATTCGTATTAATTACTTGGGAGGCTTCCTCTTCGGCTAGTTGCCAAGCTCCTCTGTACAGGTAGACTCGTGCTAGTAATGCTGTTGCCGTCCCTTTATTTGGTCGAATGCGCTCTGCAGTACCATAATTATCGGTTAATATGCTTTTGGATAGCATTAAGTCGGTTGTAATTTTATCATATACTTCGTCTTCGGACATTCTCGAAACGGTGCTGTTCTTTTTATAATCCGTTGTATCGATGTAAGGAATATCTCCAAATAGATTTAGTAGATAAAAGTGAATAAATGCTCTAAGAAACAAGCCTTCTCCTTTTAAGATATTACGTTGCTCTGAAGGAATTGCGGTTGATTTTTCAAGACCTTCCAAAAGCGCGTTTACTGCATAAATTTGACTGTAACTGCTATTCCATAAAGAACTAACCATAGGATTTGAGGGGAGTACGGTATGATTGTAAAAGTCTTCTAAAGGCGCACTGGGACTTCCATAATAGGTTAGTTCATCCGAATAGTTTCCCAGTCCATTTGAAAGTCCATCTTGGTTTCCAGATAGTATGCCACTTTCTCTTAATTGTGAATAGCAATTTGAAAGTGCCGCATTTGCTGTTGTAACCTCTTCGAACACTGCAGTACCAGTAAGTTGTGATTGTGGCAAATCTACCTCCGTAAAACTTTCGCAGCCGTTAAGCCACAAGCAAAGGAGTACTATTAATGCTATTATTAGCATTGACTGTATTAATTTATAGTATTTCATATCGCAATATTTAAAGTTTTTAAAAGCTAAGGTTTAGTCCAAAAGTAAATTGACGTAAAGGGGGGGAGTAGAAAGCGGATTGATTTTCAGGATCGGCACCTTTGTACTTGGTCCATGTGAGGAGGTTTTGTCCTTGTAAATAGATTTTTGCTGTCCCCCCTTTTGTAACTTCTTTTGGAATAGTATATGAAATACTGATACTTTTCAATCGGATGTAGGAAGCATCACTTATGGTTGCGTTACTGTTGCTGTATAAAAAATAGGCATCCAATGCTGCAGCATTAGCTCCTGTTGTATATTGCTGAATTTCGGCATCGGTACCATTTTGTGGCCAGTGATTCAAAACCGCTTGTGGCTGATTGGAGAAATCGCCTACCCAAGAAGCGGTGTATAAGTAATTACGCCCTTTTTGTTTTACGCCCTGAAATAGAAAATCCAGTGCCCAATTTTTATAGCTGAGTTGGTTACCAAATCCTCCAAATAATTGAGGTGCTGTATCTTCAATCCATTGGCGGTCTTCTGGTCCTGTAATTTTTCCGTCACCATTGTAGTCCTCAAATTGATAAACACCTGTAACTGGATCAATTCCTGTGTAGTGGTATGTTTTTTGGATACTCAATGATTTACCTATTACCAGCGAATTGGCGTAAGTAGATCCCTCTAAATCAGGGAATTCCAAGAGTTTATTTTTAGGTAGGGTCAGGTTTAATGTAGTCGTCCAATTGAACGCTGTCTTTCTAAAATTAACCGTTCGCAATTCCAGTTCTAAACCTGTATTTTGAACTGTTGCATTTAAATTGGCTTGTAAAGAAGAAAAACCTGTAGTTCCTGGTTGTGGTACACCCACAAGTTGACTAGAAGAACGGTTGCAAAAATAGGCTGTAGTTAAGAAAATACGATCGTTGAAAAAACCTAGGTCGATTGCGGCTTCCTTTTTTTTATTGGTTTCCCAACCAAAAGAAGGATTGAAAAGACGAGTAGGTTTTATCCCAATAGTACCATTGTAATTGTTGCCAGTAATCTCATAAGTGTCTAAGAATTGGTAATCACCAATCTGGTCATTTCCACTGGTACCATAACTGGTGCGTAATTTTCCGAAACTTAAGAAACTACTATTATTTATGAACGCCTCCTTTGAGAATATCCAGGCTGCACCTATAGCTCCAAAATTAGCAAAGCGATTGCCAGGGCCAAAACGACTGGAACCATCTCTTCTTCCTGTTAAGTTAATGATGTATTTACTTTTCCAATTGTAATTAATTCTACCAAAGAATGCTTGGTATTTGTAAATGGTTAACTGATCGTCAGTAATTGTTAAATAGGAAGCTGCAGCTATATTGTGCAGTAAACTGTTACTTGCAAAACCTGATCCGATTTGTGCCAATTGTTGCCCGGTTTGCCTCTGGAAAGTTGTGCCTGCCAATAGCATTAATTCTGAATTGCCTACTGTTTTCTTCCAATTGATCTGAGGTTCAATAATCCATGAGCTACGTTTGGCATTGTTTATAATAAGTGTGGAAACTTCACTGCCCAGTCCATACGCTGGATTGTACATGGTAGAAGGAAATGTCCGATTTTCGAAGATATGATAGTCTGTATATCCTAGATTTGTTTTTATTTCCAAGTTTTCTAGTATGTTGTACGAAAGAACAGTATTAGCAATTAGGTTGGTTGTGTTTGCTGCATATTTGCCTTCCAAATAGCTTAACGGATTGTTCCAGGTCCCATTTTCCCAATTTAAGTTTCCTTGGGCATCGTATAGAGCTGGGGCATTTGGTGCTAGAATTGTAGCTTGGTACATCAAGTCGTTTGCGGGTAGGCTATTTTTATCAGTAGCATAGTCTGCTGTAAAGCTCATTTTAAAACGATTGTCAATAGAGCGATGCGTTAGGCTGTTGTGAAACGCAAATTTTTCATATTTTGCATCCCCAGGGAAAACGGTTGTTTCGTTACGGTAAGTGCCACTTAACAAAAATTGAGTTTCGGCATTTCCACCAGAGACCATAGTTTGAATGTTATTCGTATTTGCAGTACCTCCCAGTAATTCTTTTTGCCAATTGGTGTAACGGTTTTGATCCCAAGTACCATTTACATCATAGGCATACCCCGGATAGTCTGTAATTCCGTCATTGGCAAAAGCTTCCCTACGCATGGATAGATATTGTGCTGTATTTAGTAAATCCATGGTACGAGTTAATTTTCCAAAACTGGAATACGTATTCATATCGAATTTGGTTTTTCCTTGTTTTCCTTTTTTGGTTGTTATGAGCACGACGCCGTTGGATCCTCTTGAACCGTAGATTGCAGTAGCATCAGCATCTTTTAGTACTTCCATACTCTCAATATCTGATGGGTTAATATTGTTGAGAGGGCTTGCTGATCCTGCCAAAATATTGCCCGATGTCATTACCGAGCCTAATGATTGCGAACTGTAAGGTACCCCATTCACAATATATAGCGGCGCATTGCCATCAGTGCGAATGCTGTTTATCCCTCTAATTTGAATATCAAAACCTCCACCTGGTGTTCCAGTGGCTTGTGTAATATTCACACCAGACATTTTTCCTTGCATTGCTGCTAACGGATTATTTATGGGTTGTTTTTCAATATCCTTTGCCGTGATTTTAGAAATACTCCCCGTGCGTTCGCTTTCTTTTACGCTATAGTAACCCGCATTAATTTTCACCTCCTGCAGTTGGGTAGCATCTTCTTTTAGTTGTATGTTTATTGTTTTTCGCCCGTTTATGGGTTCTGTAACGGTTTTAAATCCCATGAAACTAAAGACTAAAGTATCATCAGGCGATGCTGCGAGGGTATATTGCCCGGTAAAGTCAGAAATAGTTCCAGTTGTAGCCTTTCCTTTTATGGAAATTGTCACGCCGGGTAAAGGGCTTGTACCATCAGTAATAGTACCGCTGATTTGATTTTGTTGTTTGTATTGCCATAAAGGCACAATGGTGCAAAATTTTATTTTTGGTCGTTCCTTTTCTTTATTATTATTTGGAAAAGGATTGTGCGCTAGTGTTGGAGAAATGGAGTTTAGGAATATTCCGAAAATTAACGGATATATAAATGGCTTCCTAGACCTATAAACTGATTTTTTTTTCATATTATTGGTTATTGGTTAGATGGAATGTGAGTTTTGTTTTGCTATGGTCCTCTATTCGTCCGCCAAGAAGAGTTAGAGGGCCTTTTGTTTAGTCTTAAAGTCATCCAATGGAATGTCTTTAAGTCTTTAGGAATGGTGATTTACTATATCATAAGCATAATGGTGTTTTAATTAGTTGTGATTTTAGATAATCCTTTTCAGTATACTTGTTGCAGCCATAAAGCCAAAGGAATATAAGTGTTATAAATGCCAGTATTAATGCTGCTAGTATTTGTTTGTAATATTTCATTTTATTGTTATCTGTTGTTGGTTATCTGTTCTTACGATAAAACATCCTGCACCATTAATAAATTCAAATTAAATTAATGAGATCTTTTGTTCAAAGAAGCTTGCGGTGCAGGTGCTTTTTAGTTAATCAAAGTTCAGAATTCATCAAATCATGGATTACATTTTATTTAGCCATAGGCGGTTTTTGTTTAAAGCTAGGCATAGGTCTCTACTGCCGATTAAGAAAAGAGCGTTTTATTAACGGGGAATTTGTGGTTTAATGATTGAAACCAAGTTTAACGCCTTGCGTTGACTGTTTTAGATGTGTAGTTGTATTTTACTCATAGGCATGCGTGTTTTAGAGGGTTAAACTGCTGCGAGACTATGAAAAAGGAAGAAGCGGTGCTAAGAATAAAAGCGGAATAATCTGGCCAAAGAATAAAAAAATGGCATGGAACTCAGCTTATTGCATCAGAGGCATTGGCATACCTTAACCACAAATAAGTGAGCCCACGCCATGGTCGTGAGCATCTTAACTTATCATCTCGTGGTTTTAAAACGCCAATTTTCTGATACGAGATTCAAAGCGAATGCTTCAAATATTTTTAAATGAAGAAACGCAAATGTATTAATTCTAAAACAAATATAGTATAAATTTTTCACAATCGGACAGTTGTCCGATTAAAATTAATTATTAACAACTTATTTTGTTTATATGGGTGATTTAAATAGGAAAATATGCGACTTCATTGCTAACGAATGGATTGGTGAAACTCAGGCAAAAACTGAATTTGCACTAAACCATAATATTGATGAAAAAACAGTCCGTAGAATTTATAATGATGAAAATTATACGATAACCTTATATACTTTAAATAAAATTTGCGAGGCTCGAAATATAAAGCTTTCGGAGTTTTTTAAACTTGTAGGTTTGTAAAATAAAAAGATGCCACGAGGCATCTTTTTTTTATATAGCAATAGTAAGTAATGTGATTAAAATAATGTTGAATTTATTTTTATAACAACCCTAGTCTTTACTGAGGGTTTGACATTGTTAAATACGACAACATATCATTCCTGGTACTTAACACTTGTCAATTCGGGATTATTTCTTATCAAAAAAGGATTACTTGATTTCAAGTTAAAAGACGAATTCCTATACTTTCTATATTTGAGTTATGGAATGGTATGAAATAATAGGATTTATTGTGGTTTGGTTTTTAGGTCTTTACCTGAGAGGGAAGTTTTATGAGTTTAGGAGGGATTATGATAAAAACGGTAGCTGGAAGAGTAAGGGGAAGAGGTAGAAAGATGCTGAGAGGTGTCTTTTTTTGTTTTATAATGGGGGGACAAAATGTAAGTCTCATAGAGTGTCCTGACTTTTTACCACTAGCTTTTTACCGCCAAAAATTTACAACATATAAAACGTCCGTTTGATGATTTGTAAGAAAATTTTAATATATTTGAAAAGACATAAAGTGAAACAAACCTTCGCCAATCTATCCCTATTTGGGTGGGTATACGAAGGTTTGTTTCGCCTGTATGCAAGTTAGGCATAATTATAAAAAACCGTGAAAGAAATAAATCCTAATTACAATTCAGCATATTATAATTTCAAACTTTTAGATGAGTTAGACCATGTTATTGGTGGTTATGGTAAAGCCTCACAAGAATTTATATTTAACTTAAATAGTTTTGTCGAATCTTATATTTTAAATGAAAATTTTTTCATTTCCGATCAGGAATTTCAACACTATTTTTTCGTCTCAAAAACACTTTTTCCTAATGGAAGACCAATTACAGAACTGCTTTTTGTTAAGGATAAAAAGTTTAATATACTTGGATTTCCTTATTATATTAATGGAAAAATAGTTTACGTTGAAGGGGTTAAAGAAAAGCCTAACCAAAAAGAAGAATCTGATATCATCCAAAATTTTCAAGATAAACAATCAGATTATATAATAAACAAATATTCAAAACCCTCTTTTTATGAAGGATTTAATCCTCAATATTCTTTTCTCATTTCACAAACAGTTGAAAATAAAAATAGAAGTAACAGTTATATAATTATTGAAACTACAACTAACCCAAAGGATTTATTACAAAGTATTTATAAAACAATGCCAAATTCAAATTTCCAAACGACATTACCTTTAAATGCATTAAAACAAGAAATAATCAGTAATAAAAGTCAATCAATATCAAGTAAATCAATAAAAATTTTATCTGATTTACATAATACAAAAATAGAGGAATTAGTCAAATATACAGGCTACAACCATATTAAACTTCCTCCATTAGTACCAATTTTACTTTCACAGTGCAATACGATTAGTGACATTCCTACAAAACTTAAACAACTGAGAGAAGATTTTACAGAACTGAGAAATTCATTTATAAAATTTGAAAAAGCACTTGACGATGCAGATACAATTAAGAAACAAATTGAAATAATAGACTATTATAAATTATTCTGGGAAAGTTTTCACAAAAAATATAAAATGAAAACCAACAGATTACTTTATCATTTTTGGGATATTGAAAGCAAATCTGGCTTAAGTGACTCTACTGAAAATGTTTTAGATTCAAATACCACTGAAGATTTATTAAAGGATTTGAACATAACTAAAATTGCGGGTTCCATAACATCAAAACTATATTCATGGCATAAAGAAAGAAAAGCAATGAATCGATTTAAAGGAATGACTAACATTTGGGATTTATTTCAGAATTCACCAACTTTAGAAAATCAAGTTCGAGATATAGAAAGATTATTTAATTTAAAGATTAATCCTGAGGAACTGTCTAAAATTGCAAATCAATTGATAAAATAACTATGCCTAACCGCCATTTTGAGCTAGCTGGAATTTAGTGGAATTATCGTTTCGCATTAAGTTTTCTTTAAGCCGAAAACTGAATGGTTACGAATATCCAGCCATCTCAAAGTGGCGAAACGTTATAGCCAATACTACAAAAAGCGTAAATTAACAAAACCAAAATAAACATATGAGTTACTCAAAAATAGTATTCAACAAAAACATTTATGATTTAGAGTTTAGTGATATTGAAACTTATTTTAATACTAATAAAGAAGAAAATTTGCACTTAGAGTTCAAATCTTATGTTCCAAACGGAGATTATTCTAAGAAAGAAGAAGCAATAAAAAAAGCTGTCTGTGGATTACTAAATTCCGAAGGAGGAATTGTTATTTGGGGTGCGCCAATTGAAACAAAAGAGGCTAATGGTAACACATCAGCTATTGGAGCATTAACTCCATTTTCTTCTCCTCTTGATAAAGACAGATTAGTTAATATATTTTCATCAAGTATTAATCCTTTACCATTAGGTATAAAAGTCCAAGTTTTAAAAAATGCAAATAACGAATCAATTTTTATTATTGAAGTAGAAAAAAGTATTGAAAGACCCCACCAATATGATAATCGATATTATATAAGATTAGATGGACAAACTAGAATTGCTCCTCATTATTTAATAAGTGCTTTGATGAAAAGTACCGATTTCCCAGTAATAAGAGGTCATTTGAGACTCAAGACTATAACTACAAATGGCAATAATATTTTACTGCATTTCAGAAAATTGCTATTTAACACCTCCATTTACAATAATGAAAAAAATATTTATATGCGCGTAGTGGCTCATCCCGGCGAAATATTTGTCAATGGAATTAATGAAACAGGAATATTTAATCAAAATTATCCGATTTTGAGTAACGGAGCCCCGTTGATGTCTAACTTTATACTAAGCATCCCTTCCTATCAAAATAACCAAGAATTAAGTATAATTTTCCAATTTGGAGGTGAAAAATCACCTTCAAAATCATCTACTTATAAATTTAACTTAAATGGAGGCTTTCCAATTGGTAATGTTCCAGACGAATCAATTTATATTACCGAAAAAAGAGAAAACAAATTACCATCTGATGTTGCAAATAATTCATCTGATGTGAATATTGAATTGTTACTTAACACATAAAAGCACTGGCTATAAACAGCTAGGGATTCGTTGCGTGCGCAGCACGAACAATGAAATCCGGGTTGAACGCGATTACTGGATATTCCGGGGCAAAGTGAACACCCCATTTCGGTTTAAACTGTACAGGTGATTCCGGAGCAAAGTGAACACCCCATTCCGGAGCAAAGTGAACACCCCATTCCGGTTCAAAGTGAACACCTCATTCCGGTTCAAACTGGACAGTTTTGATGATGATTTTTTACCCCTACTTTATGATCTAATCACATGAGTATGGCCAATAAATCAATAGGATCAGTTATGATACGAGAAATCATCAGAATGAAGGACAACGGTCTTTCGAACAATCAAATATCCAAAAGCATTGGAAAATCAAGAACAACCATCGTCAAATATCTTGGTGTGATTCAAACTTCTGGGATTTGCTTAAAGGAACTCCTTGAACTCAAAGAGAACGGTTTATCAGAACTTTTTGAAGTTTCTACCGAGTTAAATCCTGCCAATAGAGAGCAGATTGATAAGGATTTATACGGACTGTTTTATTTTAATAATCATTAGCGACTTTTGTCAGAACGAATTTTAATTGTAGTTTAAATAACATATATTTACTCCATGAGTAACAAAATACAGTTCGTTTAGAGGTTTTTAGACGAACTGACGTTAGGCGATATTTAAAAAAAACGTAAAAATGAACTATATATTTTTAGACACAAATGTTTTTATTCATTTTAAAGATTTTGACCAAATTGATTGGAAAAATGTAATAAATTCTGATGAAGATTTTTTGATTACAATTGTACCAATTGTAATTGATGAACTTGATTTTCATAAGTATCATAAAAATCCAAAAATATCAAAACGTATTAAAAGAATTCTTCCTAAAATAGAAAACTATATTACAACTGGTCAATTAGTAAAATTGATAACATCAAGACCAAAAGATGAAACTTTTATCAATAATCAGCTAAATAAAAATGAGCAAGACGATTGTATTCTTGCATCAATTCTAGAATTCAAAAGTATCTTAAGTGAAAAAGATAAGGTTATATACATAACATATGATACTGGCCCAAGGTTGAAAGCAAAAACTCTTTCTATTAATTGTTTGAAAATTGATGAATTTTATCTTCTACCGAGCGAGCCTGATGAAAATGAAAAAAGAAGTAAAGAATTAGAAAAAGAACTTAACAAATTCAAAAATCAATCTCCGAAAGTAATAATAGGCTTTCGAGACAATGACAAATTTTATAAATGTGAAGTCAAAAAAGATATAAAATCTAAAGAATCATTTATATCAGAATCAATAAGTAAAGTAAAAGAAAAATATAGCTATTTAGAAAAAATTGATTTTGAAAATAGTACAAATAATTTATTTAAAGCTCTCAATTTTCAAGCACTTAGTGATGATCAAATAAAAGATTACAACACGGAATTAGATTCGTTTTTTATTAAGTATGAAGAATATTATTCGTCAATTTTTGATATTATTTCATATAAAAACGAATGTATAGATATAAAATTAATTATTCGCAATGACGGAACAGCACCAGCAGAAGATATTGATTTAAAATTTCATTTCCCTGATGGTTTTGAATTGATAACAAAAAAACAATTTCCAAAAACATCGAAGGAGCCACAAGCCCCATATCAACCTAAAAATAGATTTGATTATAAACATAACAATTTAAATTTTTCAGTTTATCCAAATAACTATAAGTCACCAATTACAAATATCAATTTAAATGCTCCAACTATCGAAAAAACAAATAGTTATAATGTAGATTTCTATTTAAAGAATCTAAAACATAATCAATCATTTGAGTTTGAAACTTTATATCTGAAATATGATAATCGAGAGTTAGCGAAGAATTTTTGTATTGATTATAAAGTTATGATTAGCAATTATCCCGATGTAATTATTGGAAAACTGAATGTAGTTGTTTAACAAAAAAACATCGCCTAACAGCTAAGGGTTCGTTGGGCTTGCAAAACCAACAATTAACCCGCGGTTGAACGGAACCAGAGGTTGTGAATGGTGAGTGGAATTTTCGGTTTTCCCCATCCCTAAAGGGAGCCGAAAATGAGGGCGCATGTTTTCTAAACTTGAAAAGCGCATTTGTTGGGGGGGGGAATTCTAGTGATATGTTGCATTCTTTAAACAGTCAAATTTGGTTTCCACTACTTTTGGAGAAGAACCAATATTCTTTTTACAGCAGTATTTTGTTACATTTGATGGTAATGTAATGGATTTTTTTATAGACGGACGTTGTGCGCAATAATAAAAAAGCTATTACGGCAGGAAATCTCATAAAAAGACAACATTATGGAGAAATTCAGAGCAATGAATCTTCACAAACGCAGAAAACCTTTGGAGCAAATTGCCAAGGAAAACAATCCAGTACTGCGTGGTATCATTAATTACTACCACCATTTTTGGAAAGATGATATGCGTATGGTTTGGTTCTAGCTCAATGCACGGTTGCTGAAATGGGCAAAATGGGAGAAAGATTTGTATAAAAAGGCATCTGTTCGATACTTAAAAACAAAGTATAATGAAAAACCTACGTTATTTGTACATTGGTTGTTGGTATATCCATAAATAGAATTAAATTTAGTGTGATTTATTAACATGAAGAGCCGCATGAAGGTAAACTTTCACGTACGGTTCCGTGAGAACGAAGGGGTGAAATTCCCTTGTGTGACTAGATTGTGCGATATGTTAAACTAAAAATGCGAAAAAAGAATGGAAATAAACGAAAATACTGAGTTTCCCAAAATTACTATAAACACACAAACTGGAGAAAAAGGAATTACAATTTTAAAAAAAATTGTAGAAAATGATTTTGGATGGCTATTCCGACCAAATCATCAAGAAGCAGATTTTGGAATTGATGGATATTTAGATATTATAACAGAAAGTGGACAAGTAACAGGAAAATCCATTGCTTTCCAATTAAAAAGCGGAAAATCGTACTTTACGGAAGAAAATGAAATTGGGATAGTATTTAAGGGAAACATAAAACACTTAAATTACTATTTAAATAATGAAACCCCCATAATAATTATAGTTCTAGATGTAGAAAACGAACTTGCATATTGGGAGGCTTTTGATAAAACTAAAACTGAAAAGTCTGGAAATAACTGGAAAATGACAATTCCTAAAAATAATTTATTAAATGTTAAATCAAAAAATAAATTATTAGAATATGTTGGACCAATAACAGATTATATTTCACAGATGGAAAACGAATGGGGATTTAATCAAATCCTCAAAAAAGGTAGCAATAGAATTCTTTTTAGAATTCCAAATGAAGAAATAACTAATAATAAATTTGATTTTATAACTAGTGCCTTAGAAAGAATTCAAAGGACTCCAGAATTAGTTTTGCATTTAAAGAACAGAGTTGATATATGTTTTGATGATTATGAAGATAACAACAAAGAGTTATTTGAAATAGAAGAAGTGAAAAATTGGATAATTCAACTTTACCAAAAAACAAATTGTTGGGCATACTTGTTTTCAATGGATAGACATAGTGGATTTATGAAAATTTTATTTTTTTGTCATATTCCAATTTTAAGTAAAACTATTGTAAATGGTCGATTTAAAATTGACTTCGAAACGGAATTTGCTAAAGAATTTATTGATAATTTATTTGGTAAATTAAATCAATATTGTATTGATAAAAATTTAAGTCAACAAACAAATATTGAAATGACAAACAAAATAATTTCTTGTTACTTCGAAGAATAAAAAACATCACCTAACAGCTAGGGTTTCGTTGCGTGCGCAGCTCAAACAATGAAACCTGTATTGAACGGAACTGGAGGTGGTTTTAAAAAGGAGGATAATTATAGTTTAAATCGCACATATTTACTTTCTGAATAATAAAATAAAGGTGGTCTGGAGGTTTTTAGACGAACTGACGTTGTAGGCAATGCTACCGCAGACTGGAGAATGTAACGTAATTTTTATATTAAACCAAAATGAACATTAGCTTTTTTTCTAACTTATTTCTTTGGTTATTATTAATAACTTTACCAGAAATTGTATTTTCTCAATCGGCTGACTTTACCATTCAAGATGTAAAGTTTGAAAGTCAGGGCGTCACTCTTGCGGGCTCAATTTTAACACCTAAAAAAACAGTTGCAGCAGTTGTAATTGTTCACGGGTCTGATCCTGTAAAAAGAGAAATGGACTTCGCAATACGTCTTGCCAAAGAAGGTGTTGCTGTATTGACATATGATAAACGTGGAGTTTGGGAATCGGGCGGTGTATATGTAGGGCCATCTGTTGGTACTAATAATATTGACACTACTAATCTTAATTTATTATCTCACGATGCAAGTGCAGCTGTAAACACATTTCGAACCTATTTGAAAGATAAAAAAACACCAATTGGATTAGTTGGTTTCAGTCAAGCAGGATGGATAATCCCAATTGCTGCAAACAAAAATCCACAAATCGAATTTATGGTTTTATTTAGTTGCCCTACAATTACAACTCTAGAACAACTTCGATTTCAGTTTTATACTAACGGCAACAATAATTTTTGGGAAAATCATACAGAATCAGATGCTCGTGAACATACTAAAAATGATCCAGACAGGTATCAATTCGTTGCGACTGACCCGAAAATTTCTCTGAATACTCTTTCAATTCCGGGACTTTGGCTTTTTGGCGAGAAAGATATCCAAATTCCAGTAAAGTTATGTATAGAGCAACTAAATACATTCAAAGTTCAAGGTAAACCTTTCGAATATACTTTGTTTTCAACATTAGGTCACAATACTTCTTCCGGCGATATTACAGAAACTGTTGATATTTCAATTCAATGGATAAAACAGAAAGCTTTGAATATTAAGAAGTCTAAAGTATCAAAATAAAGCACTGCCTACAACAGATAAGGCTTCGTTGGGCTTGAAAAGCCAACAATGAAGCGTGTGTTGAACGGAACTGCTTATAAGTTTTATTTTTCTGATTTGATCTCTTTTATCATACGCTCGAGTTTTTCTCGCTGTTGTTTTGCTTTTTCATCATATGCCTTTTGCCTTCTTTCGAATGTGGTTTGATTCAATCGGAGCTCTTTTTCCAAAGACAAAGTTTTATTATAACTATAAATCAAGAGAGCCAATAACAATGCAATACTGCAGAAATAAAAACGATATTCCAATAAAAGAAATTTTAGTGATTCAATTATTTTTGTTAGCATGTTATAAGATTTAAAATGTTCTTTTGAAAAAATTTCCAGACTAAGATAAATGTACTACAAATTAATTGACTTGAACTACCTATTCTAAACTCGTTATGTGCTATATTAGGAAAGTAGAAATTCTAATTGTAAGAAGTTGTTTCATTTTTCTTTTCGACTAGTAAGCCAAGTATCAATAGGTCTTAATAAAATATTAATGGCAAGTATGCTAATAGTAGCCACAGCAGTTTCTGAATAATATCCAGCTGCTGCCAAACTGCCTATTGCCGAACAACACCATACTGTTGATGCAGTTGTAAGTCCGTGAACAGAAAGACCTTCTTTAAAAATAATTCCTGCACATAAAAACCCAATTCCTGTAACTACTTGACCAATTATTCTAGTTACATCGCCACCGTTTTTAGTTATTATGATTGACAATAGCACAAACAATGCTGAACCTACAGCAACTAGAGTATTGGTACGCAAGCCTGCCGATTTGTGTTGCCATTGTCTCTCAAACCCAATTGATAAACCTGCGATTAATGCCACTGCTAAACGCATTACAAATTCTGATAGTATCATAAATAATTGTATTTATCGATTAAACAATTTTACACGGAATTATTTCATCTTCGTTGAATGTATAAACTGCACACAATCTATGGTAACCATCGGCAATAATTACTTTGTAATTAAAGGCGTCTCTAACTAATAATAAAGGTGAAATTTTTTTATTTTTCTTAATTTTTTCAATATCAATTTCAATATGAGAATTGCTAATTCCTAATAATGAAAGTGAACTAGCTCTAAACAAGTCTTTGGCTTTGTACATTATTATTGATGCTTGTTTTAATTGAGTTACCAATTCAATAGCTTTATCTTCATCAAAAATCAAGCTCAAATACGATTGTGCAGCTGGATAATCTTTTTCTTCTGGTTCTTGAAACCATTTTATTTTATCAGATTTTTTCATTTTATTGAATAGTTTTTACATTTCCAGTTCGTTTCAAAACGCCCCAACCTTGGCTTTCGCCTTTGATTGCTTTTTTGATTGCTTTGAACAAAATCACATACATTATTTGTCTGTACACAAATCGTTGCGGTATAAGCCAAAAGAGTTTACTTAATTTTTCTTTCTCAAATACAAAGGCTACAATGCTAACCAATACATCTACAAACATAAAAACGATGTAATAAATACCTATTTTATGTAAACTATCAGGATTATTATGATTCCAAATTAAACTTACAATTAAAACCAAATCAGCTAATGGTGCAAAAATGGGTAAGATGATTTGAAAAATAAAAATATTAGGCAAAGCCACCATTCCTAAACCTTTATATTTTGGGTTGAAACAAGCATCTTTGTTTTTAAAAAAGGCTTGCATAACTCCATAACTCCAACGAAAACGCTGTTTCATAAATTCGTTCAAAGTTTCTGGAGCTTCGGTAATAGCAACAGCTTCTACGCAATTTACAACTTTATAACCATTTCGCAAAATACGAATAGTCAAATCGCAATCCTCTGCCAAAGTATCTGTTGTAAAACCACCAGCTTTAGAAATTGCTTCTTTTTTGAACGCTCCAATTGCACCAGGCACTACGGTAATTCCGTTGATTAAATCGAATGCTCGACGGTCAAAATTTTGTGCCGTTGTGTATTCAATACTTTGCCATTTGGTAAGCATATTGTTATCATTACCCACTTTTACATTACCAGCAACAGCACCAATTTCATGATCATTTTTTGTTTCAATAGTAAAACATTTCATCAATTGCGATAGCGCATCGGTTTTTAGTTGCGTATCGGCATCGATGCAAACAACATACTCATTTTGGGTTAGATTGATTCCGTAATTTAATGCAGATGCTTTGCCTCCATTAGGTTTGGTATTTACACTCACTTTTGGATTCTGACCAAAAGTCTCCAATATCATTTGATAGGTTTTATCTTTGGAACCGTCATCTATAAAAACAATATCAAAATTAGGATAATCTTGCAAAAGCAAATTATCAATGGTTTTTACGGCATTAATTTCTTCGTTATAAGCAGGTACAATTATACTCACTTTCGGAAATGGATTGGTGTTTTGTAAATTATAAGTTGGCGGATGTTTGTGGTCTTTATATTTTTTAATAAAAGCCATTATAAACATCCAGAGAATTCTAGCTAATCCTAAAATAATAGCCACCCAAAAAGTTGCGGCAATAAAATGACCAAACCAATAGCCAAAATCAAAGATGAAATTATCAACACTCAAAAAGTTTTCGTGGGCTTTAGGCATCAAGTCGTTTTTGGTTTTGCCAAGCAAATGAGCAACAGTCGTAAACTGTATTCCTTTGCTTTTAAAATATTTTATAATTCGTGGTAAAGCTTCTACGGTTGCTTGACGATTTCCGCCTGCATCGTGCAAAAGTATAATCCCTTTTTCGGGATTGGCTTCATATTGTGCTACCGTTCGGGCATAAATACTATCGGCTTTTGCTCCTTTTTCCCAATCGTTGGGATCGATGCTTTCGCCAACGGTGTAATAATTTTGTTCTTTGCTTAACGCAATTGGTTTTAGTTCGTCTTCGCCAGTTGGTTCAGAATCGGCATTGTATGGTGCTCTAAATAATACGGTGCTTCGTCCAGTAACCGCTTCTATTAATAATCGAGTGCTTTCCATTTCGGCAGAAGCTCTTTCTAAACTTACTGTGGCAATATTTGGATGTGTAAAGGTGTGATTGCCTATTTCGTGACCTTCATTATAAATACGTTGCAGTAGCGGTATATTATTTTCTCCTTGTAAACCAACCACAAAGAAAGTCGCAGGAACTTTTTCTTTTTTTAATATATCTAAAATTTGAGGAGTATAGGTTGGATCTGGTCCGTCATCAAAAGTAAGAATGACTTGATTTTTTACATTTCCATATTTTTTTATAACATATTTTGTGGGCAATTGAATGTATTTTTGCTCCGAAATAATGTTTCCATTTTTATCAATATCGAGGTTTATTTTGCCAGGTTCTGGATTAGTTATCACATTCAAAATTTCGCCATCGCCAATATAGTCGGGTGTTCCGAAGCCAAAATTTACATTTTCTAATGTTTTATAATCAAAAGGTTTCTTTTGCAAACTAGCATCAGTTAAACTACGATTATAGAAACGCCATAAACGATCATCTTCGCTTCCTAAACGCCATAAGGCAGTTCCTGCAGTTCCGTATTCGTCAGCAAAGCGAATCGTGTTAAAATTGGTAGCAGCATCGGTAAAATTTACAATATGTTTGTTGCCATTACTGTCAGTATAAGCGTAGTTGTTGTTATAACTATCTTTGTCAAAATCTATTTTTGCTTTATACAATTTTGCGTTAGATAAGGCTTCTTGATAGGTAACCGTTTTACCCTCTTTTCCTTGTTGCCAATCGTAACCATAACCTGCAAAACATAGAATTATTTTGCTTTCAGGAATTTCTTTAGCAGTTTCATCAAGCACACTTTCAATCCATTTCTGCCCGCTAATATTACCAGGAACACTACCTGTATAATGCTCATCATAAGCCATTAAGAACATATAATCATTATACTTGGCTAATTCTTTCACATTAAAATCCTCGTTGCTCGCCATAATATCTTGTGATACAATTAAACCCATTGGATGTAACTTTTTGTATAATTCTTTTTGGAAAGCTATAATAGGTTCATCACCATTTTCTTTAAATTCTTCAAAATCGATGTTGATTCCTTGAAACTTATTTTTTTTTAAAGTTGTTGCAATATCATTTATTAATCGGGCTTTTTTTGTTGGATTATTAATAATTCTATGAATCATATCGCCATCAAAACCATCATCGGGTTTGGCATCGTTGATGTTATTGATGAGTGGTACAATCCGAATATTATTTCTACGCATTACTTTGAGAGCAGCTGTATCAATTTCGGTGCGCAACAAATCGGTTTTTGGGTCAATAAAAAACCATTCTGGCACCACCATATTGAGTTTTTTGATGTTTTTTTGTAATGAAAACAAACTTTGAGGATCCCAATCGACGTAAAAAGCGGCTCTAACTTGGTCTTTATGATTTATTTCTGAACTATTTTTTAGGTTTTCATTTTTTTCTTTCATTTTTATAAAAGCATCAAAACCTTTGTATTTTTTTAATTCTTGCTTGTCTAATGCAACTGGAGTAGTTGGATTTGAAAGCACTGTAACATTGTTATATACGTTCGTCAATAAGGGTAATGTTGGTTTTAATCCTCTATTAAGAGTAATAATAAAAATAGGAATTAATAGCATTATTCCAAAAATCAAGATTCGAGTTGACCATTGGAAAGTTCTCCATCTTGCTTTGGTTATTGTTTGAAATATTTGTTTGTTATTGCTCATAATTTTTGTATCAAGCCTAATTTAAAACTTTTATCAAATTTAAAAATAAAAGCCATTCAATTTTTAGTTTGAACAGCTTTCATCATCATCAATCATCAACCTCTGATAATTTACTAAAACCATTGTCTAGTAATTACTATTTTTTTGATGGTTCTATCTTTTTATTTTCTACTTTTTTTGTTTCTGGTTTTATAACTCCTTTTTTTTCTTTTTTGTGTTTACCCATTTTTACTTCTTTTGCAGGAGCAGTTTTTGCAGGAGCAGTTTGAGCGTTTACCATAGCTGTAGTTCCTAGAACCATCAATGTTAACATCATTACTTTTTTCATAATTTCTAAAATTTTAAATTGTTATTATTGTTATAAATGTTATTATTTATAGGTCAAATGTATAACCGCTAAATGAAGAGAAAATGAAGATTTAACAAATGATAAAACTTTAACTTTTTATTAATTTTTTAAGAAATCGGGAAGATTAACGTAAACGTTGTTCCTTAGTTTATAGTCGATGTTACTTGAATTTTTATGTGATGCAACTTGGCAATACTTTCCACAATAGCAAGTCCAATGCCTTGTCCTTCTTGGTCAAAATGAATGCGAGTAAATCTATTAAAAATTTGAGAAGCCTGCTCGTTATTCATTCCTAATCCTGTGTCAGTAATTGTTAAAGCATATTTTCCTGCTATAAACTCATCATTTATTAAAATATTCCCATAACGATTATTGTATTTTATGGCATTGGTAAACAAATTGCTAAATAAGATTTTAATAAGTGTTTGGTTTCCTATAAAATAAACTTGATGTCTAATATTCTTTGTGATTACTAAATTTTTTTCTTGTATTCTATCTTCAAGATTTCCTGTTAATTTCGCAATAATTGTATTAAAATTTAGCATTTCATTAATTTGATATTGCTTATTATCTATCCTTGAAATTAAAAGTAAATTGCTAATTACTTTTTTCATTGAATCTAAAGTATTCAAGGAATCCGAAATTTTATCAACAGCGGTATCATTCAACGATTGATTTTGAATTATGTTTTCAAATCGGTTTTTTATAACCGCAATAGGTGTTAATAATTCGTGTGAAACATTGCCAATAAATTGTTTTTCTTTTAGGAACAATTCCTTAATTCTTATAATCATTTGGTTCAGAGCGGTATATAAATCTTTAAATTCTGATGTTGAATTATCTATAGGAATTCCGTTTATTTTAACATCGAGTTCGCCACGAGCAGTAACTACAATTACTGCCATTTTGGATTGGTTTTTTCTAACTGATTTTAAAACATCTAAACCGCTTCCGTCGGGCAAACCCAAATCAAGTAGCATAATGTAGTAATCATTACTATTGACTTCATCAAGAGCATCTTCGCAAGTGTTTGCAAAATTGCAAACATAACCCGAATTAGAAAGAAATTCTTTTAACTCGATGGCTAGTTCATTACTGTCTTCTACTATTAGTATGTTCATAGTATTTTTATTAATTGATAATTTCTAAATTATCCAAGTCAGACAATCGGTAAAATGCCATATCATTAAGCTTCATATATTTACAAATGAATTCTAATGTTTCAATTTTAGTTTGATAATTTGCAGTCAAATTTTTAACTGGTTTATGGCTACATAAAATTAGTATTTTATTATTTTTATTGGCATAATCTAATAATTCTAAAACATAAGGAATGCTAAAATGGATGTGATTATTGTCAATATCGAAAGCATACATAAATTTAGAATCTCTAAAATAAGACCCTTCTTTTTCAGGAGCTACAGCACAAAAATCCCTACCTCTTATTACTTTAAATTTAGGTGATAATGCTTTATCAAGTTGATCCGATCGTTCTCCGTAGGGATAAGCAAACGACGAAACATTAAAACCTTTTTGCTTCATTGAAACCATCATTGGGTCTATTTCTTGCTTTATATATCGGTCTATTCCATTTTGAGCAACAAACTTTACCGCATTGTAATGATGATAACCGTGACCTGCAATTTCGTGACCTTCTTTTTGTAATTCAAGCAATTTTTCTATTTGAGGTTTCCCAATAGAATCTATCCTACAAACACAAAAAGTAGCTTTCCAATCGTATTTTTGTAATGCTTTATCGGCATTATACCATTCATCAACATAAGCATCATCAAATGAGATAACTACTCCTGATTTATATTGTTTTGGCTCTATCTTTTTAACTTTATTTACACACGAAAACAAAGTTAAGAATGATAATACAAGTGTTATTTTGGGTAAAAATAGTTTCATAAATTACTTTGTTTATTAAAAATAGAATCGTCAGTTCAAATTTAAATCTTTTTTTTGTTTTTTATAAAGTAAAAAAGTCAGCAAAACAATTTGCTAACTTTCTAACCAACCAATCTAACACTATAACTAATCTAATCTTTTTGTATAATTTCTAAAAACGCTCCATTGTGGTCAAAAAACAGTATCATAAAATTTTCCGTCACGAACAATGAAAGCTGTGTTGAACGAAACCGAAAATGGTTTAAAAAGAAAAATAATTATAGTTTAAATCACATATATTTATATATTTATTAATAAAATAAAGGAAGAACGAAGGTTTTTAGACGAACTGAGGTAGTAGGCAATTTTACTGAACGAGACAAATTCAAAACGATTTAACAACAATAAAATGATTATCAATAATAAAATTTATGAATCAGTATTTACTCTTTTATTCTTATGTACATCATTAAGTTTCTTATATGGACAATCTTGCTTGTTGCCAAAATAAAGGCGTGAGTAAAGAAGAATTAGCAGCAGCCGGTATTGGTAAAGCCATTTAATTTATTAACCATACAATACAACTTCTAATTTTGGGAGTTGTATTGTATTTAATTGAATCATTATGTTACCAAAAGATTTAACAAAAGACCTTAAAGACCGTTTAAGCAGTATAAAAGGTCAAGTTGAAGGAGTAATAAAAATGCTAGATAAGAGTGATGACCCTGCTCAAATATTAAATCAATTTAAAGCAGTCAACAAAGGGTTTGAAAAAGCTCAACACCTGCTATTGGACGAAGTGTTCAGAAAAGCATTGGCAATGAAGATTGCCGAGGCATTAGATACTTGCCCAGGGAATTGTGGACAAGAAGAAAAAATTGCAATTATTAGAAATCAATTTCCTGATTTAGAACTTTATGAATTAACAGACAAGATGAAGGAAATGAATCTTATCTAAGATTTCTTACTTAAAATTAAAAAACAGAATTTGAATAGATTTTAGCTTTATTTTTACATAACCTATGAAAATACTACTAATAGAAGACGAGACAGAATTACAAAAAAGCATTGAACAATATCTTGAAATGGAAGGGAATATTGTTGAGGTTTCCCCTGATTTCCATCATGCGCAACAGAAAATTGCGATTTACGATTATGATTGTATTTTGATAGATATTACTTTGCCAAACGGCACTGGTTTAGATTTACTCAAAGAAATTAAACTAAAAAAATCTAAAGCGGGCATTATAATAATTTCTGCAAAAAATTCTCTTGATGATAAAGTAAATGGTTTAGATCTTGGAGCAGATGATTATCTGCCAAAGCCCTTTCATTTGTCGGAACTTAATTCACGAATTAAAGCTTTAATTAGAAGAAAAAGTTTTGATGGAAATGTAGAAATTAGTATCAACGAAATAAAAATTTTGCCTAACGAAAGGCGCGTTTTAGTTCATAATCAAGATGTAATTTTGACGTCAAAAGAATATGATTTATTGCTTTATTTCATATCTAATAAAAATAGAGTAGTGAGTAAAAGTGCGCTGGCAGAACATCTTTGGGGTGATAATTCGGATAGATTAGATAACTTCGATTTTATATATAATCACGTGAAAAATTTGCGTAAAAAATTATTAGAAAAAAAATGTGAAGATTATTTGACAACAATTTACGGCATAGGGTACAATTTTAAAACTCAAGAATGAAACTATTAGCTAAAACAAGCTTGTATTATTTGATTTTTAGTATCCCGATATTAATCCTATCAGGATACATTTGTTTTCATATCATTACTAGAGAGGTTAGGCAAAGTAATAACGAACTCTTGGTAAATCGCAAGGAACTAATTGAGAATTATTTAAAGGAAAATGACACGATTTCTTTGAGAATAATCACTAAAAGCAGTGAAGCTACAATTAAAAAAATAGCGAAAACAAATGCTAAAGAAATTTCTATACCTATTTTTTCGGACACTTTAATTTATGATAAAAAAGAAAATGAACTGGCAGAAAATAGATTGCTTTCTTCTGTTTTGGAAGTTGGAAATACTAATTATTCCATTAAAATATGGAGAAGCACATTGGAGTATAACGAATTGTTTAGAGGTATTTTTACTTCGTTAGTTATTTTATTGATTTTGCTTTTTGTAACTTATTTAATTATAAATTTTTGGATTTCAAAAACAGTGTGGAAACCCTTTTATCAAACAGTATCCAATTTAAAGAAATTTCGTGCTAGTGATAATGTAATTCCACGTTTAGCAAGTACATCGGTAACTGAATTTGATGAATTGAATCTTTCTTTAAACGTTATGATGCAAAAAATGATAGTTGATTTTAATAGCCAAAAGAAATTCACTGAAAATGCTTCACATGAAATTCAAACGCCATTAGCTGTTATAAAATCTAAGATTGATTTACTTATTCAATCTGAAAATTTGAAAGAGAATGAAATGAAATTAATAGTAGCAATTGATTATGCTTGCTCTAAAATAATTCGATTGAACAAAACATTTCTATTACTTACCAAAATTGAAAACAGACAATTTAATACCACAGAAAAAGTATCTTTTGAAAATACAGTTGATAATTCCTTAGTCTTTTTTGAAGAGCATATTCAAGCCAATAAAATTGAGATAATAAAAAAGATTGAAAACGATTTTTGTGTTTTGATGAATGCTGATTTGTGTTTAGTATTGGTTAATAATTTATTACAAAATGCAATTAGGCATAATATTAATAGTGGAAATATTGAAATTTTTATAGAGAAAAATAAAATTACAATCTCAAATTTGGGGGTTAATAACCCAATTGATAATCAGTTATTTGAACGCTTTCATAAGAACTCTACTTCCCAAGAATCACTAGGCCTTGGATTATCTATCGTAAAAGAAATTGTGGAGGTAAGCGGATTGGTGTTTTATTATAAATTTACTAATGGGAAACATTGTTTTATTTTGACAAAAGACAATATTAATGAATTAAAATAAAAAAGAGTTAGCGTAATGAAATCAAAAAAGCTTTTTAAATATTTTTTTCTTGTTGTTTTATTTAGCACGTTAAGTTCTTGTGACGTATTGCGATCCTTGCGATATGGTGGGATTCCTAGTCAAAGTGATTATAAACATTTTCCGCAACGAGTAGTTAATAATGAAGGTCCCGTTTATAATTTCTTTAAATCCAGTAAAGATTCTCATTTAGGAACAAAAATAGGAGTAATCAATAGGGATTTTAATTCTACAAATGTCAGCTTGGATAGTTTTACGACATTACATAAAACGGTAACATTTTTAATTATTCGCAATGATTCAATTGTTTACGAAAAATATAACAAAGGGTATACATCAAATTCGTTAGTTTCTTCCTTCTCGATGGCCAAACCATTTGTTTCAACATTAATAGGAATAGCAATTGATGAAGGAAAAATAAAAAGTGAGAATGATTTCATTGTTGATTATTTATCTGAATTTAAAAATAAAACAGGTTGGGAACAAATCACCATAAAGAATTTATTGCAACATACATCAGGGATTCGCTTTACAAATAGCGAATTAGATCCTGCATCTGATAATGCAGCGTTTTACTGGGGTGATAATTTAAGAGCGAGAATGCTCAATTTAACGCTTGAATGTCCACCCAATACTAAATTTAGATATAGCAGCGAGAACACATTACTTTTAGGATATATCATAGAGAAGGTGACTGGAGGTACGATTTCAAAATACTTAGAAGATAAAATTTGGAAACCATTGGGAATGGAAGCACCGGCGTCATGGAGTTTAGATCGAAAAGATGATAAAGCAATTGAAAAATCTTTTTGTTGTTTACAAGCACGAGCGATTGACTTTGCTAAATTAGGCAGACTTTATCTAAATGGAGGAAACTGGATTGGAAATCAAATTGTATCCAAAAAATGGATTGAATATTCGACACATTCTGATCCGTCCGGAAATAACAAACACTTTTACAATAATAATTGGGGAATAGGACCTTTGAAATATGGAAGTTATTTTGCTGTTGGTTTGTTTGGTCAATATCTGTATGTGTACCCAGAAAAGAATATTATTATAGTCCGTTTTGGAGACACAGAAACGTCCAATCACCCTAATTATTGGCAGGAAGTTTTTTTGCAAATAATTGACCAGATGTAGTTTTAGTTAATTGATATTTTAAATTAACATTATGATTTACAAAATATTAGCATAGAATTAAAATAGAATTGCGTTTAATATTTGTAGTGTAAAATTATTAGAAATTAACTTTTAAATCAAAAAAAATGAAAAAATTATTAATTATGTCGATTGTTTTTATATGCAGTTGTGCATTTGCGGGAACTCCACCTGATGTAGTAAAAAAAGCCTTCGTTAAAAAATTTCCTACTGCAACAAAGGTTAGTTGGGGAGTTGAAGGGCCAAAAGAATGGGAAGCAGAATTCACATTAGAAGGAAGTAGGATTTCTGCTAATTTTTCAGAAGATGGAACCTGGCTGGAAACGGAAGGAGAAATTAAAGCAATCAATTTACCAAAAGCGGTTTTAGCCGCTGTAAAATCGAAATATAGCGATTGGAAAATTGCAGAAGCGGACAAAACAGAAAGTTCGAAACATGGTACTATCTATGAAGTGGATTTAAAAAAAGGGATGAAGAGTAAAAGCCTCGCTTTTAAAGAAAATGGGATGCCGATAAAAGAGTAATTTTTGCTTTTTTTAATAAACTTATACCATAAAGAGTTGGGTGTTACATCCAACTCTTTTTAATTATGTAAAGAGTTGTGGTTTCCATAGAATTAAAATAGAATTACAGCTGAAATTTGTTTCATAAAATTAACTTTAAAAGTTCTTTCAAATGAAAAAAATACTACTATTATTTATCATTATTGCTTCTATTTCTAATAGTTACAGCCAAACCTATAAATTATCCAAAAAGATCAGCACTTCTGGCAATGATGGATGGGATTATCTCGCTGTTGATGATGTGGCCCAACATTTATTTGTTTCACACGGAAATATGGTCAATGTGATTGATTTAAAATCAGATAAAACTATAGCAACTATTCGAGATACAAAAGGAGTTCACGGCATTGCAGTTGCAAATGATTTAAACAAAGCATTTATCAGTAACGGAAAAGACAATTCTATTACAGTAGTCAATTTGAAAACATTTGAATTACTTGAAAAAGTAAAAATTACAGGAATTAAACCAGATGCCATTTTATACGATCAATTTTCTCGAAAAGTGTTTGTTTACAATGCAGAAAGTAATGATGCTACAGTTATTGATGCCAATACAAATAAAATAGTGAAAACAATTCCATTGGGTGGAAAACCAGAGTTTTCAGTAAGCAATACAAAAGGGTTAATTTATGTGAATATTGAAGATAAAAACGAAATAAAAACGATAAACGCTTCGACATTAAAAGTTACAAATACCTGGAGTATTGCTCCCGGAGATGAACCATCAGGATTGGCAATAGATTTAGTTACGAATCGATTATTTTCTGTTTGCGGTAATAATTTGATGATTGTTGTTAATGCTACAAATGGAAAAATAATAAAGACTTTACCATTTGGTGATGGTTGCGATGGCGTTGCTTTTGATGCCAAAAAGAATCTTATTTTCACATCCAATGGCGAGGGAACGATTACCGTTATAAAAGAGCGTAACGCAAATACTTTTTCAGTTATTGAAACTGTAAAGACTCAAAAAGGGGCCAGAACTATTGCACTAAACAAAACTACAAATCAACTGTATTTGCCTACGGCAGATTTTGATGTAAAACCAGAGCTAACAGCAGAAAACCCAAAACCACGAGCAGGAATAGTACCTAATTCGTTCGTTATTCTAGTTGTTGAGCCAATTTCTAAATAGTGTCATTCTTTTTATCTAAATTTATCCAATGAAATGGAAGCTTTTACTATTAATTTTTATATGTTTAAAATCTTTTTCGCAAGAAAAAGATTTGAATTACTTTATTACTAAAGCACAAAATAATTCTCCTTTACTTAAAGATTACAGCAACCAAATAAAATCCGCGACACTGGATAGTTTATTGAATCGAGCAGTTTATAAACCACAAGTTACCGGAAATCTTAATGCTAATTATGCCCCTATAATTAATGGTTTTGGTTATGATCTGGCTTTAAGTAACGGGCAATCTGTTGCGGGTTTAATAGGTGTCAACCAAAAAATAATTGGAAAAAATAGAATCAATTCGCAATCAGCTTCTTTTCAATTAATAAAAGAAGCTTTGGTTTTGAATCAAAAAATTACTTTAAAAGATTTAAATAAAACCATTGTTGCGCAATACATTTCGGCTTCGGCAAGTTCAGAACAAATTAGTTTCAACCAGAAAATTGCAACTCTTTTAAAACAGGAAATAAGCATCCTGAAAAAATTAACCCAAAATGCCATTTACAAACAAACAGATTATTTAATTTTTATTGCAACTGTAAAGCAACAAGATTTAGTATTGTTACAATTAAAACAACAATATCAAAATGATTTGGCTTTGTTGAATTACCTTTCTGGAGAAACCGATACTACTTTTGTCTATTTAAAAAAGCCTGAAATCATCTTGAAAAGTATTCAACCTTCGGATAAAATAGTTTTTTTGAAGCAATTTGAAGTAGATAGTCTCAAACTTCAAAATCAAAATAAATTTATTGATTACAATTATAAACCGTCTTTATCTCTATTAGGTGATGCCGGTTATAATTCTAGTTTTGCCTACCAGGCTTATAAAAATTTTGGATTTAATTTGGGTTTAGGACTGTCAATTCCTATTTATGATGGAAACCAACGTGTTTTGCTGCATCAAAAAAATGATGCGGCATTAGCTACCAATTTAGCCTATAAAAACAATTTCAATAAACAATACAAACAACAATTATTGATGTTAAATTTGAAACTGAAACAATCAGCAGCTGTAGAAAATCAGTTGCAATTGCAGCTTCTTATCGCTGACGCATTAATTGAAGCCAATAAAAAGTTATTGCTTACCGGAGATGCACAAATTACAGAATATAGTATTGCTGTTGGCAATTTAATAGCCATCAAAAATGCCATTTCCCAAAATAATAGCAACAAACTCCAAATTATAAATGAAATTAATTATTGGAGTTTTAATGACTAATTCTATGAAGAAACCAATTCTATTTTTTATCCTGATAGCGCTTTTTTTTATTTCCTGTAAAAATAACAACGAATCAGAAAAAGCAATTGACGCGAGTGTGCCTGTGACTTTAACGAGCATTGATACCAATTCAGTTGAAAGCTATATTGATTTGAATGCTACAGCCGCTTATTTAGTCAAAAATGTTATAAAAGCAAATGCTACGGGGTATCTGAATTCAGTTAATGTGGCTTCCAGTGATTATGTTTCTAACGGGGCGGTATTATTTTCGATAAAAACCCGTGAGGCAAAAGTGTTAGGGAATACGATTAATAAAATTGACCCCAGTTTAAACTTTGGCGGAGCCATAAAAGTTAGAGCCAATACAAATGGCTTTGTAACTTCAGTAAATGTGCAACAAGGTGATTATGTTCAGGATGGGGATGCTTTAGTGACGATTAATGACACCAATAGTTTTGCTATCGTTTTGAGTTTGCCTTATGAGTTCAAAAAATATGTTTCAATCAGTGAAGAACTAACGGTAATGTTACCCGACAGTACTTTGGTTAAAGCGAAAGTGCAAAATTACATGCCCACTGTCGATGCCACTTCGCAAACGCAAAGTGTGATTCTAAAAGTAATTGGCAAACATGATATTCCAGAGAATTTAATAGTAAAAGTCAGAATTAATAAAAGTTCAAATTCAAAAACTGTTTCGTTGCCAAAAGCAGCTGTTTTAAGTAATGAAACGGAAACGGATTTTTGGATTATGAAAATGATTAATAACAATACAGCCATAAAAATCCCAATTAAAAAAGGAGTAGAAACTCAAGATAAAGTAGAGATTCTGTCGCCGATTTTAACTCCTGAAGATAAAATTTTACTTTCAGGAAATTATGGTGTTGCAGATACGATTAAGGTAAAAGTGATAAAAGCGGATTGAAATGAACAACTTTTTTGTCAAACATAAAAACGGACTGAGTGCCATCATTTTTCTAATAATTCTGGGAGGTTTTTTCGCATATTCTAAAATGCAAACCAGTTTATTTCCCGAAATTACTTTCCCGAAAATAAAAATCATTGCTGATGCGGGACAACAACCCATCGATAAAATGATGATTACGGTTACAAAACCGTTGGAAAATGCCATCAAAAAAGTACAGGATTTAAAAACAATCAGGAGTACAACCAGTAGAGGAAGTTGTGAGATTTCGGCATTCATGGATTGGAAGTCCGATATCGATTTGAGTAAAACCCGGATAGAAGAGCAAATCAATCAGATAAAAAGTAATCTTCCGCCTGATACACAAATTTCAGTCGAAAAAATGAATCCTTCGATTCTTCCGGTAATTGGATATGCTATAGAAGGAAAAGGACTCTCCGCTATTGAACTCAAAAAAATAGCCAATTATACCATAAAACCGTTCCTTTCTCAAATTGATGGTGTTTCTGAGATTAGGATTATTGGCGGAAAAGAAAAAGAATATTGGTTGTCACTTGATTTTACTAAAATGACAGCATTAGGAATTACACCTGATGCTATCACACAAGTATTAAGTCAAACTAATTTTATTAAATCCAATGGGTATTTGTCGGATTACCGGTATTTATATCTTACAATTACAGATGCTCAGGTTGATAAAAAGGAGGAACTGGAAAATCTGGTTATTCGTAATAACGGAAAAGGAATTGTAACCTTAAAAAATATTGCATCGGTGGAAATTAGGGAAGCTAAAGAATACATAAAAGTTAATGCCAATGGTAAAGAAAGTATTCTTATAGCAGTTCTCAAGCAACCCAATTCAAATTTGATTACGCTATCAGAGGCGATGCATGATAAACTGGAATCATTAAAAAAAATCCTTCCTAAAAACATAATAATAACGCCATTTTATGAGCAGGCCAGTTTTGTAAATGATGCTGTAAAGAGTGTAACGGATAGTTTGTTAATAGGACTTTTGTTGGCCATAATTGTTGCTGTTTTATTTTTGAAATCGGTGAAAGCCAGTGCCACTATTTTGATTATTATTCCCGTTACTTTAGGACTCACACTAATTGTTTTGTATTTAACCGGACAAACATTCAATATTATGACTTTAGGGGCTCTTGCAGCCGCTTTAGGATTAATTATTGACGATGCGATTGTAGTTGTAGAACAAATTCACAGAACGCACGAAGAACATCCTGATGAGCCTACTGTTTCGCTTTTGCAAAAAGCGATACAGTATTTATTCCCTGCAATGGTAGGTTCCTCCATAAGTACAATTGTGATTTTTATTCCTTTTGTTTTAATGAGCGGTGTTGCCGGTTCGTATTTTAAAGTGTTAACGGATACCATGATAATCACTTTAGTTTGTTCCTTTTTTGTGACATGGTTGCTACTTCCTGTAGTTTATTTATTGCTTTCCAAAAAAGAAAATAGTCCTCAATCGAAAAACGAAACTAAAATCCATGACGTCAAAACTCAGACTTGGGTCGCTTATTTTATTGGAAAACCGATAATTAGTATTTCATTTTGTATCGTTCTGGTACTTTCTATTTTTATTATACTGCCTAATTTAGAAACCGGTTTTTTACCAGAAATGGATGAAGGGAGTATCATTTTGGATTATGAAAGCCCGCCAGGAACTTCACTTGAAGAGACTGATAGAATGCTCAAAGAAGTGGAAAAAATAATTATAAAAATTCCTGAAGTAGAAGCGTACAGTCGCCGCACAGGAACACAAATGGGATTTTTTATAACGGAACCCAATCGCGGGGATTATTTGATTCAATTAAAAAAGGACAGAAGTAAAACTAGCAATGCTATTATTGATGAAATTAGACAAAAAGTTGAAGCGACTCAACCCGCTTTGCGCATTGATTTTGGTCAGGTAATTGGGGATATGTTGGGCGATTTAATGAGCTCTGTTTCACCAATTGAAGTGAAGATATTTGGCAGTAATCAAGCAGAATTACAAAAAATAGCCAAAAAAGTAAATGTAATAGTCGAAAAAGTAAAAGGAACAGCTGATGTATTTGATGGTATTATTTTGGCCGGACCATCCATAAATATTGTGCCCAATTATAGTCAGTTAGCACAATATGGAATCACTCCAGCCGACTTGCAATTTCAGTTACAAACTGCGCTTGAAGGGAATGTTATTGGAAATTTATTAGACAATGAACGCATAATTCCCATTCGATTAATCTATAAAAATTCAGAAAAAAGAAGTTTAGAAGACATCAAAAAATTGCAGTTATTTTTACCTAATGGTCAATCAATTCCTATTTCGAGTTTAGTTGCTATTTCAGCTCAAAAAGGAGTAGCTGAAATAGAACGTGAAAATCTCCAAATGATAAGTGTTGTAACTGGAAGATTGGATAATAGAGATTTAGGGAGTGTGATGAAGGATATTCAAACACAAGTTAAAAACAATATTCATTTACCAAGTGGCTATTATATTGAATACGCAGGTGCTTATAAAGAGCAACAGCAATCTTTCAAGGAGTTATTAATGATATTAATCGCTTCATCTTTATTAGTTTTTGGTGTTATTATATTTCTATTTAGAGATTTTAGAGTAGCATTGGTAATTTTAATAATTTCTGTTTTGGGAATTGCAGGAAGTTATATTTTGCTTTTTATAACAGGAACGCCATTAAACGTGGGGAGTTACACAGGAATTATTATGATCGTAGGAATAATAAGTGAGAATGCTATTTTTACTTTTTTACAATTCAGAGAAACTTTTAAATTGACCCGGAATGTAAATGAATCTATAATTTATTCAATTTCCACTCGTTTGCGCCCTAAATTAATGACCGCGCTTGGAGCAATCATAGCCCTATTTCCACTAGCAATAGGAATTGGAACGGGTTCAGAATTGCATCAGCCACTTGCGATTGCTGTGATTGGAGGATTTATTATTGCAATGCCTTTACTTTTGATTGTATTGCCTACTTTATTGTGTTTAGTTTTCAAGAATGAAAAACATTTTACTCACTTTAATTGATTTAATTTTTTGTTTAGATTATTCATTTTTAAATAAATATAAATCATATTTTAAATAAAATATCATTGTTGTCCGATAAAAAAATTCGGAAGTTCATTTTTTCTATATATTTAGGCACTTAACGAGGTTTTGGCTTGGCTTGGCTTGTTTTTCTTCACTTTGTTGAGAGTTCAATAAATTGAAAAATATTTTTTTTAGTTTCATTTATCAAATTATACATCCGCCAAATAATGATCAAATAGTCCTAATTGTCCATCGTTTTCTATGTCTAATTCCCAGTCGTTTTTTGGGACTTTCTAAAAATTTAGTCAGATGAATATAGTTGAACAAATGAATTCTGCAAAAACTAACTAAATTAGAGAAAGACCATTGTCTCTTCAAACTTTTCTTTAAAACTTCTATCAAAAGATTTACTATCAGCACGCAATAAATTTGAATAATAATTCGATTTGCCATCTTATTTTATAAAGTACAGCTATCGTGTCTGCTCTAAACTCAAATAGATTGCTGATAAACTCAAAGGTTCTTTTATTTTCTCTGTCATAGTATTATATTTTTCTTAATTTTAATTTGCTTTTCGCACTTCCTTTATCAACTTCAATAACTTCATCCGTCAGTTCTCTATCAATATATTGCACAAATAGTTACAGATGTTTAATTGGAGTTTACTTTCACTATTTCATTTGTGGGACTTTTTGCGAGATTGAATTTGTTTCTTAAAATCATCATATCCTCACTCACTTTTTTATCCAATATCTTAGCATAGTGTTGTGTGGTTCTTATGTTTTTATGTCCTAACATTTTGCTCACACTTTCTATTGGAACGCCATTTGTGAGTGTTACTGTCGTTGCAAAAGTGTGTCGGGCAATGTGGAAAGTTAGTTCTTTTTCAATTTCACAAACGCCTGCTATTTCTTTTAAATAGGCATTCATTTTTTGATTGCTCAAAATAGGAAGTAGTTTGTTTTGGTTGTTGCATTCCGGATGGTCCTCATATTTATCAATAATCATTTGTGTAATTGGAAGGATTGGAATTTTTGAAGCGGATTCTGTTTTCTGGCGGTGGGTGAATATCCATTTCTCTCCGTCGATTCCAAAGCTTATATGCGACTTTGTTAGGTTTTTGACATCAATGTAGGCTAAGCCTGTGAAACAGCTGAAAAGGAAGATATCGCGCACTAGCGATAATCGTTCTGTTTTGAAATCTTTGTTGAGTATATTTTGGATTTCGTCTTCAGATAGATAGACTCTTTCTACTTCTTTGACTTTTGACTTGTAGTTGGCAAACGGATTTCTTTCTATCCAATGGTTGGCCAGGCAAATCTTGATTATTTTGTTGAAATTCTTTAAGTATTTTACGGCAGTGTTATTGGCGCAATTGCGAACGCTTCTCAAGTAGAATTCATATTCGGTGATAAACGCATGATCTATTTTGTTAATGTCTATATCTGAAGTCTTGTATTTCCATTGCAGGAAGTCGATAGTATGCTTTAGAGAGGTGGTATAGCGCTCTAATGTTCCTGGTGCATATTCTTTACCAACCAATTCTTTGATTTTGTTGTTGTGATCATTGAAAATGGGGATAAGCATTCTTTGGTTGTCTTGGAGATCAAAAATTTCATTCTTTAGATTTTCAGAAGATATAATGATATCCTTTTTGTATAATTTTTTTTCAGCTTCTAAAACTTTAGATTTTAAATATTCAAGGTGACTGTTTATTGAACGAGTCTCTTCATTGTTTCCCTTAACTTTAGATCCTTCATTTGACCATTTCTCAGGATTAACAAATTTGTTGCTGCTAAATTCAAATCGTTTAGATTGTACTGTGACACGAACGTAAATAGGGCAGATACCATCATTATTGACTTTTGATCGCTTTATATAAAAGAGAACGGATACGGCTGTGTTCATGGTTGGTGACCTTTTAGTTATTATTAAATTTAAACTTTGTAATACTTCCAAACAAGATGTTCAAATAGTGAAAAGGTATTTGGACAAATGTTGAACTGGTAACTTTTGAGATAGGTGTCACTTAAAAAAATAGATTTTCAGTGACACCTCAAAAGACACCTAAGTTTTGAGATTTAATGAATAATTTGATTTACCGCAAATGAAAAAACCCCCCTAAATCATAAGATTTAGAGGGGTTTGCTTCGTTTTGTATTTCTACTGGCGGAGAAAGAGGGATTCGAACCCCCGGACCTGTTACAGTCAACAGTTTTCAAGACTGCCGCATTCGACCGCTCTGCCATTTCTCCAGTAAATTGCTTTCATTATCTGATTGCGAGTGCAAATATAAGAATCTTTTTTGGTTATACAAATCTATTTTTTTTAAAAAAAGGTCTATTAGATGTACTTATTTTTAATTGTTTCATTTTCTTTACTTTAGCATTTAATTTATTTGAATAAATAAATTATTGTTTTTTTAATAACTGACGTATTCTGTTATTTCTAGTCCGTAACCTATCATTCCTACTCGTTTTCCTGGCTCTGTATTGGATACTAATCGGATTTTTGAAATATCTATATCATGAAGTATCTGCGCTCCGATTCCAAAGTCTTTACTGTCAATTTTAATTTTTGGGGCTTTTATTTCTCCTTCAGCCTGTAAAATTTTAAGCTCTCCAATACGATTCAATAAATTAACAGATTGCATATCTTGATTGATAAACACAACAGCTCCCTTACCTTGTTCGTTAATCACTTTAAACATGGCATCAAGTTGCTGGTCTGCATTATCAGTCAAAGTTCCTAACAGATCATTATTGACTTGCGAAGAGTGTATTCTTGTTAAAATTGGTTCTCCTAAATTCCAAGTCCCTTTTGTCAATGCAATATGGATTTGTTTGTTGGTCGTTTGTTGGTATGCTCTTAAACGAAAGGTACCAAAACGAGTTTGTATATCAAAATCATCTTTCTTAATAATTAGGCTGTCGTGCTGCATTCTATAAGCCACAAGAGCTTCAATGGAAACTAATTTTAGATCGAATTTCTTAGCTACTTTTACCAATTGAGGCAATCGAGCCATAGTCCCATCTTCGTTCATAATCTCTACAATCACACCTGCGGATTTAAAACCCGCTAATCTGGCAAAATCAATTGCGGCTTCCGTATGACCAGTTCTTCTTAGTACGCCTCCTTGTTTGGCAATCAATGGGAAGATGTGACCGGGTCTTGCTAAATCATGTGGTTTGGTATCAGAATTGGCTAAAGATAAAACTGTTTTTGCTCTATCTGCTGCTGATATTCCAGTGGTCACTCCGTTTCCTCTTAAATCAACCGAAACAGTGAAAGCAGTTTCCATTGGGTCGGTATTATTGCTTACCATTACATGTAGGCCTAGCTCCTTACAGCGGCTTTCTGTTAATGGTGCGCAAATGAGTCCTCGGCCGTGTGTGGCCATGAAATTAATCATTTCGGGTGTTACTTTCTCGGCTGCTGCTAAAAAATCACCTTCATTTTCACGATCTTCATCATCAACTACGATAATAATTTTTCCTTGACGAATAGCTTCTATCCCTTCTTCAATTGTGTTGAGTTGTATATTATTTGTAGTCATTTGTACTGTTAATTTTGTGATGGAAATATTTTTTTTAATATTTTTTGAAATGGAGCCAGAATAACATCCACATTTATCAATCCAATATCATTTGTAGCTCTGTAAGTTAGTATAATTGCTAAAGGGGATAATAGTATCGAGGACAACCAGGCACCTAAAAAAGGTGACATTTCATTTTCCTGAGCAATTCTTTTGCCAAAAGAGTTTATGAAGTGAAAGGTTATGAAAATTAAAATTGCAAAAACTATAGGTAGTCCCAATCCTCCTTTTCTAATAATTGCTCCCAAAGGGGCACCTATAAAAAACATTAGAAAACATGCAAATACAATTACAAACTTATCATAAAAAGCAAGTAAGTGTTTATTGATATTTTTTTGTTTATTTTCTAATTCGGTTTTAGAGGTATCAATTGAATACACGGTACTACTAATAGTACTTGTCGCTATTCTTAAAATTTCTATTTGTTGCTCTTTAGTGTACAAGGATAAAATATCTTCAGGAAAGGAGTTTTCTATTTTGAACTCCTTTCGTTTAGTATTGCCAGGAATCCGTATTCGTGCATTGCTATTTTCCGAAAATGAAATAATATCATTTTTTAAATTTTTATTTAACGAATCCAATGTATAGCTTAATTCATTGACAGTAAGCATAGTATTAGTATTCGCAACGCTTTCGTCATTGACATCTACATTATTAAGTTCTGATAAATCAATGTTGATAATATGTTTTTTAAACGAACTTTTGATAAAAGGCATTTTACTGCGATCCTCATATTTTTCTGGAACTATGTCTTCGTAGTAAAAGCCATCATTTAACACTAATTGTAAAATGCTAGATTGTTCACTACTTATTAATTCGCCATCTCGGGCTTTAATAACTGTTTTACTCCCGTCACCAACGTTTGATTTTTTATGAATAGTCACACCTGTAAGGATGTTTCCGTTGTCACCTGTTTTTTTATTTACCTTAATGTTATAAAAACCAACATCACTAAATTGTCCTTCAGCTATTGCCAAGGCTGGTTTTACTTGTGCAATATTTTTTCTGAAATTGATAAATTTATACTCCGCATAAGGAATCACATTATTAGAAAACAGAAAAGCTACTATACTTAATAAAATTATAAATACCGTTAAGCTTCTCATGGCTCTTTGCAAAGAAATTCCAGAAGATTTCATTGCCGCAAATTCATAATTTTCTGCTAAATTACCAAATGTCATTATGGAAGACAGTAATATCGAAAGGGGAAGTACTAAAGGCACAATCCTAGGCATTGAAAATGCTAGGAATTTTATGATCATGAGTAAATCTAAATCCTTTCCTGCTAATTCAGCTATGAATAACCAAACGGTTTGAAGTATAAATATAAAAAAAAGAATTACAAATACTGTGGTAAATGTAGTCAGGAATGTTTTTAATAAGTATTTGTCGAGAATTTTCACCTAATAAATTAATCTAATTTGTTGATGTAGTAATTTGGATATTTACTGCTTGCAAATGTAAATTGATTTTTTGACAAAGGTTGGTTGGTTTTGAAAGAATTAACCGTTAATGTTGTTTTTGTCCCTTTTTTTCCTATTTCAATCAAATTGTAGATGTGTTTCGTTTGTACATCAATTCCTAATAACACCTCTTTTCTTTGGTCTTTAGAGTTAAACGGTATCAACTTTATATACTGAATTTTTCTACCTCTGACATTTTGTAAAACATCCATATTGTACTTATAACCAGTATTGAAAAACGTTAACATTTTAGAAGGTGTAATTGCATTGTCATCTTTGTCATTGACCGTTGAAATTGTAATCTCCTCATCTTCAGGAACAATAGTATAGGCTTTTTTTCCGTCATAAATTTTAGTTACTCCCATGAAATTTAAAACGTATTGATTGCCTTTCATGGTAACATTTCCTTTACTTTCCTGATTAATGTTTTCTTTTGTATTATTCAAAGAATACTTAAAATCAATTATTATAGTATTGTAGCTTTTGACTTTTGCAGTAACTTGGTCTAAAAGATTTTTTGCTTTTTTATCCTGAGCTTGTATCGAAAAACTAAAAAGTAATAAAGTGGTAATAAAAATAAGTCTTTTGCTCAAGTTCTTTAGATTGCTTTTTTTGAATGGCTTCATTTGTTCGCTTTTACTTGAGTTTTGAATCTTTGTTTTCATGTTGTTAATTGTTTTGTTCATTGTTGAAAAATTGATCAAGAGAACTTATATCCAGAATGTTTACACTGCGCGCTTTACTTCCTTCAAAAGGGCCTACAATTCCTGCGGATTCCAATTGATCAATCAATCGGCCCGCTCTGTTGTACCCTAGTTTTAGTTTTCTTTGTAACAATGATGCGGAGCCTTGTTGTGCATTGACAATTATTTCGGCTGCTTCTCTAAACAAAGTATCTCTATCAGAGATATCCATATCAAGATTAATGCCACTTTCTTCCCCAATAAATTCTGGAAGTAAATAAGCGGTAGCATATGCTTTTTGACTACCAATGAATTCCGTTATTTTTTCTACTTCTGGTGTGTCTATAAAGGCACATTGTACACGTACTACATCATTTCCGTTAGTGTATAACATATCGCCACGCCCAATTAACTGATCTGCTCCTTGTGTGTCAAGAATGGTCCTGGAGTCAATTTTTGAAGTAACTCTAAAGGCGATTCGGGCAGGAAAATTAGCTTTTATCAAACCTGTAATTACATTTACCGAAGGTCTTTGAGTAGCTATAATCAAATGGATTCCTATGGCACGCGCTAATTGTGCCAGGCGAGCAATAGGAACTTCTACTTCTTTTCCGGTAGTCATAATCAAATCGGCAAATTCATCTACTACAAGAACGATATACGGTAAAAATCGGTGGCCATTTTCTGGATTCAATTTTCGGGCTTTAAATTTATCGTTGTATTCTTTAATGTTTCGCACCATCGCGTCTTTCAACAAAGAATAGCGATTATCCATTTCTACACACAGGGAGTTTAAGGTATTAACTACTTTTGCATTATCAGTAATAATTGCTTCATCCATGTCTGGAAGTTTGGCTAAATAGTGTCTTTCAATCTTATTAAAAAGGGTCAGCTCCACTTTTTTAGGATCTACCAAAACAAATTTAACTTCTGCGGGATGTTTTTTGTACAAAAGGGAAGTTAAAACAGCATTTAATCCAACAGATTTTCCTTGTCCGGTAGCACCGGCCATTAATAGGTGGGGCATTTTAGCTAAATCAACTACAAAAGTTTCGTTCGAAATGGTTTTTCCAAGAGCTATAGGTAATTCCATTTCGGCTTCTTGAAATTTAGCGGAACCAATAACACTTTTCATCGAAACCATCGTGGGGTTTTTGTTAGGAACTTCAATCCCTATGGTTCCTTTCCCAGGAATAGGGGCAATGATCCGAATGCCTAATGCCGAAAGTGACAGCGCAATATCATCTTCTAGACTCTTGATTTTTGAAATTCGAATTCCTGCTTCCGGAACAATTTCATATAAAGTAACTGATGGTCCAACGGTCGCTTTGATCTGTGCAATTTCAATTTTGTAATTGCGAAGCGTATCTACAATTTTATTTTTATTTTCTTCTAATTCTTCCTGATTGATAGTGATTCCTCCCGTAGAATATTCTTTTAATAGGTCAATCGTAGGAAATTTATAATTGGATAAATCCAATGTTGGATCAAATAATCCAAAATCAGCAACTAATCGCGAGGCTAAATTTTCTTCAATTATATCCTCTTCCGGAGCCGTTTCTATTACAAAAGTATCAATTGGAGCTGCTAATACCTCTGGTTTTGCTATTGGTGTGATTTCCATAGCGAGAGGCTTGGCAACAGGTTCCCGGTTAATATTCGATGCGTTGCTTATTGTAGGTTTTAATGCTTCTTTGTTAATTTCAAATTGATTACCATTGGTTTTCAAATGAATACTGTCCTCTTCTTCGGTTACGGCAAACTCTTCTAAATTATAACCACTGTTCTCCTTTTTGATGGGACTGGCTGTTGCTAAATCAGTCTTTAATTCTTGTTTTGTTTGATCAAAAAAGGATTGGATTTTTTCTGGTGAAATTTTAATTTTGAAAATTACATATATAATTAACCCAAATAATAAAATCAATAAAGTGCCTGTTTTTCCAATGTAATCTTGTGAAAAAGAATTCAATTCATAACCAATTACACCTCCTAATTCAGGTACTGAAGTAGCAAAAAAACCAAACAAAACTGATAAAACGACGCTCACAAATAAATCCCAAAACCAAATGTTTTTTAGTTTTTTTAAAGGTAATCCTACTATTAAATATATTCCAGTTAAGAAAAATAACCGGACAAATATAAATGCAGCAACTCCAAAACCGTTATAAATTAGCAAATCAGCTAAAAAAGCGCCAAATTTCCCCAACCAATTTTGAACAATTTCCGTACGATCCGCAATCGCATGAACTGCGCTTTGATCTTCTTGACCGTAAATGTAAAAGGAAACAAAAGCAAATAATAAAGCAATTGAAAACAATACTAACAGTGAGCCAAAAACAATTTTATGTTGTTTAGTCACCCTCCAAGGACTATTCTCCGGAGTTTTAGAATCATTTTTGTTGTTTAAAGGAGGTATTTTTGTTGTTTTTGCCATTCGAGTTGTACTAATTCTTACAGGAATTTTGGTGTATAAATAATTAAACCGATTGTTATTGCTGTTAAAGCAGCAAAAAAGACCGCTCCTGCGGCAATATCTTTAATAAACCCAATTTTTTCATTATAATTGGGATGGATAAAATCAGCTACTTTTTCTACAGCCGTATTCAATCCCTCAATGCTAAGAATTAATCCTATTGCCAGAGTTTGAAACAGCCATTCTGTTTTAGTAATACTAAAATAAAATCCAGCAATAGTCAACAGTATGGCTATTGAAACCTGAACCATTATACTGTGTTCTGTGCGGATCAATTTTAAAGCGCCCTTAAATGCATAAGTGACGCTTTTTAATCTTCCCGTAATGAAAGTGGTATCTTTTTGAAACTCCATTAAGATGAAATTAAAGTACAGCTAAAGCCGCTTCATAATTTGGCTCGTCTGCAATTTCAGCCACTTGTTCCGTATGGGTAACTATTCCGTTTTGATCAACAACAATGATTACTCTGGAATGCAATCCGGCCAGAGGGCCATCAGTGATTTCTAAACCATTTACTTTGCCAAATTCACCACCTTGAAAATCAGATAAATTAATGACATTTTCAAGTCCTTCAGCACCACAAAAACGTTTTTGGGCAAAAGGCAAATCTCTAGAAACACATAATACAGTTGTATTTTCTAAAGTACTGGCACTTTCGTTAAATTTTCTCACGGAGGCTGCACACGTTCCTGTATCTATACTTGGAAAAATATTTAAAACTAGTTTTTTACCTTGAAAATCACTAAGCGAAGCTACAGAAAGATCTGTTTTAACTAATTTAAAATCAGCTAATTTAGTCCCTATTTTTGGTAATTCTCCTGAAGTGTGTATTGGATTTCCTCCTAATGTTATTAATGCCATAATTTTGTTTTTTTAATAAGGTTCAAAAGTATGAAAATTATTTAAGAATAAGACCTCAAACAGGTGTTTAAAGTTTCCATTTTTACCTCTTATGATAAACCCGCAGGTACTGCTGTATTCTCTTTTATTGAATAAAACACACACACATTGTTAAGTACGTTTTTAAAATATTGAATATGATTTATTTTATTTGTCGATAGAATCTAGTACTCGTTTCATGAAAGTATTTAAAGCTTCTTTTTTATTAGTTCCGGTTTTTACCAGTTTGCTCATCTCTAAAGCACCTTACATAGTAGAAATTAATTCGCCTATCACATCTAGTTCTTTGTATTTCAAGAATGAAATTTCAGTCATTGCCTCAAGAACTTCTATAGTTTCAATGATATAATCTTCATCATTTTCTGAAGCTAATTTTTTAAATTTTGGTAATTAAATCCTGTAATGTATCTTCGGTTAATTCGATTAAAATAAGTTAGGTTTTTAAGGTTGAAAGAAGCAAAGGTTCAAAGCGACAATGCATGAATTTGTGCAACAAAAAACCTTTGTTGCTCTGAATCTCTGAACCTTTATATCTTTATTTGAATTAATTTAGTACACAACAAAAACATATATTATTGAAATTCAACCAAATAAAGCCCCTGTAATTTGCTAAAAAATACTGATATTTAGTACGTTATAGAATTATCACCACATAATTTTTATAGTGAAGAATACCAGTCTTGAGGGTAAAGACACAGAGCTTATTTCAGTTTTACAAGATCATTTCAAAGGAGAACTCAATTTAGCAAGGGTCAAGCTCATTTGTTTATTCATTACGGCTTTATGCAAAATAAAGACAATCAATTATGATAAGTTAGCATCTGAATTTGCGACAACTGCTACTAAAAATAGCTCTTATAGAAGAGTGCAATGATTCCTGAAGGAATTTGTTTTTCCCATGAAAATAGTTTCTTCTTTGATATTCAATTTATTACCAGCTAAATCCGATTTGGTATTGGTGCTAGATAGAACCAATTGGAAGTTCGGATTTTTGATTAATGATTCTTGATTTCAGATGTGGTAGAACCCTTAAGATCAAATTTATCTCTTTTATTTACTTTATAAATAATACCATTTGCTAAACTGTTTTTATTTTCTCCTATTTGAATCATTCAGAGCGCTACCTACATAGAAAACAAGAAAAAAATTGCTCAAGAATAAAGACAGCTATGCTTTTATTTCGTCTGTAGCCTGTTGATACTCTCCCGTTCCGGAACTGTAAACAATCCATAAGAAATTGTCATTATAATTACCCTAAAGGAATTTGAATTTTAGAAAAAATTTTTTTATATGTGATAAATGTTACTGAATGCAAAAATTTAACAGACAATCTTTGCAATCATAAATTTTACAATTATGGAATATATTGGTTATTTTTCGTCAATACTCATTGGAGTTGCATTAGGGCTCATTGGCGGTGGAGGCAGCATTCTTACCGTACCTGTTTTAGTCTATTTATTTACAGTTGAACCCGTGATTGCAACTGCATATTCATTATTTATTGTTGGCTTGACAAGTGCGGTAGGAAGTGTTGGCTATTTCAAAAAAGGTTTGGTTAGCATAAAAACAGCTATTGTTTTTGGTATCCCATCAATTATCTCCGTTTTTACAACAAGAGCAATAATAGTTCCTGCAATTCCTAAAGAGCTGTTTTCTGTGGGAAATTTTATCTTGACTAAAGACCTTTTTTTAATGCTGTTTTTCGCTGTTATAATGATTATTGCTTCTTATAGCATGATTAAAAAAGATAAAAAACTCGCTTCTGAAGAACCACACGAACAAAAATTCAATTATCCACTTATACTTATAGAAGGAGTAATTGTAGGAATAATTACCGGATTTATAGGAGCTGGCGGTGGTTTTTTAATTATACCGGCTTTGGTTATTTTGAGTAAACTTCCTATGAAAGAAGCGGTTGGGACTTCATTAGTAATCATTGCTGCAAAATCTTTAATCGGTTTTTTCGGAGAAGGTGGAGAAAACGTTATTGATTGGCAATTCTTATTTACCATTTCAGCATTTGCAATTGTTGGAATTTCTATTGGCACAGCATTATCCAAAAAAATTAATGGCAACAAACTGAAACCCGCTTTTGGCTGGTTTGTTTTAGTGATGGGGATTTATATTATTACTAAGGAGTTATTTCTAAAATAAAATTATTGTATAACAAAAGTCACGTTGATACAGAAGCAATTTAAATAAATTTATCTTCTTATTACTAAAACAAATCCAAAAACAAATGGCTAATCAATATCAAATATTAATAATCAAAGGTCGAGGTAATTCAGTACTTTTTGTTACTCCACAATTGCTTATTAAAAAAATTTAATCAACCAAAATCAAATTATACAAGAAAAGCAGACAAAAATTGTATCCATTTGCCACGATGCTCATATTGGTAAAATCGTACAATTATAGTTGTCAACCGCTATGTAACATTAGTCACCAATTTTAATAAAATCATGACCTAATTTTGTCCAATAAATTAGAAACTAAAAAAATAAACGATATGTATTTTCAACACATTTACGACAAGAGTCTTGCTCAGGCAAGTTATTTTATTGGCTGTCAAAAAGCAGGTGTAGCCGCAGTTATCGATCCTAAAAGGGATGTTGACACCTACCTTGAAATTGCCAAGCAGAACAATATGAAAATTACTCATGTTTTAGAAACACACATTCATGCTGATTTCCTCGCTGGTTCCAGAGAATTAGCAGCTTTGACGGGAGCAGAAATGTACCTTTCAGCGGAAGGCGGATCCGATTGGAAATATGAATTCCCTCACGTTGACATTAAAGATGGTGATGTTCTGAAAGTAGGAAACTTAAAAATAGAAGTAGTTCACACACCAGGACATACTCCGGAAAGCATCAGTTTTCTGCTAACCGATACGCCTGCCAGCGATGAGCCTGTCATGTTGTTCACCGGTGACTTTGTATTTGTGGGAGATGTAGGAAGACCTGATTTGCTTGAAAAAGCAGCAGGAATGAAAGGAACACAGGACATTGGTGCTAAACAAATGTATCAATCCATTACTAAATTTGATGCATTACCTGATTATATTCAAGTATGGCCAGGTCATGGAGCAGGTTCTGCTTGTGGAAAAGCACTAGGAGCCGTTCCAAGCACCACTGTAGGATATGAAAAAATAAGAAACTGGGCTTTTCAGCATAAAAATGATGAAACTGGATTTGTAAAATATTTATTGGAAGACCAACCGGAACCGCCAAAATATTTCGCGATGATGAAAAAACTAAATAAAGTTGATCGTCCGCTTCTTACAACTGTTCCAAAATCAAAACAACTGGATTATAGCGAGTTAACAGCAGCTTTAGAAAAAGGAATCAAATTGATTGATGCAAGAGATAAAACGGAATTTTCTACAGGATTTATTCCGGGAAGCATCAACATTCAAGGGAACAATTCATTTGCCACTTGGGCAGGATGGTTTCTTACCTATGAAGAACCTTTTATGTTGCTTGCCGATGAATCACAATTAGATGATTTGACTAGAAAACTAATGCGAATTGGATTAGACAACATTCACGGGTACATTCCTTCTACGAAAATATGGGAAGAAAATGGCGGTTCTTTGGAGAAAGTAAATCAAATTACAATAGAAGAATTTAAAGCCTTACAACAAGAAAAAGATGTTCAAGTTGTTGACCTTCGTGGTGTTGCAGAATACAATGCAGGTCATATCAAAGAAGCTGATAATGTATTTGTAGGTACTTTAGTAAATAATCTGGACAAAATAAGTAAGGATAAAAAAGTATTAATCCATTGCCAAGGTGGTGACAGGGCAGCAATTGCCTATTCATTATTAGCGCGAAATGGGTATAAAAATGTGCTCAACTATTCTCCTGGAATGAATGAGTGGATGAGCCAAAATAATCCTATTGAATACTAAAAACCTCAACTATGTTCGGAATTTTTAAAAATCTGTTTTCAAAAAAAGACACCACACAAATGGAAAAATTAATAAACGAAGGTGCTTTCTTAGTAGATGTTCGCACACCGTCAGAATTCGCAGAAGGTCACGTAAAAGGTTCAACCAATATTCCTTTGGATCAAGTGGCGAGCCAATTAGAAGAATTCAAAGAAAGAGAGCATATTATTGTTTTCTGCCGTAGCGGTAATCGCAGCGGTCAAGCCAAAATGATTTTGGAACAAAATGGTTTCAAAAACGTTACAAATGGCGGTACTTGGCAAGATGTAAACGAAGCGATAAGCAAATAAACAGCTGTTGTTTTAAAAATAGTGTATGCAGTTTAAAACAAGAAAAGTAGTTGTTTTAAACTGCATATTTATTTATTCAGCAATGAAAATTAGAGGACAATAAAAACACTTTGATTTTATTCTACTTATAAAATACTGAAAAAACATTTGATTTTTCAAATTCATTTAAATAAAGAAGTAAATTTGATAGTGCTTTTAGAAAAAATTTTCATTTTTACTCTTCTACGAAACAAATACAACTAAACTACTTTTTGCACTTAATTATAAAATAATATGGAAACAAAAAAAGCAGCAAACAAAGACTTAATTTTAAGAGAAAAATTAGCATTGCAACGGACTGTATTGGCCAACCAATCTACTTTTCTTGCCTTTTTGAGAACGTCAATGTATTTTTTGATTGCAGGTTTAAGTTTGAGAAATCTGCTCAAAATTGAAAATAGTTTACTGATTGAAATCGCACTTTTTATCACTTCATTTATCATTTTTGTTTTTGGGACAATCAACTATTTCAAGCATAAAAAATCCATCCTAGAAAATAAAAAACACATAGGTGACTACCAATTAGAATATTACAAATTATAAGAACTTACACTTTTTTATTCCTAACTTCTTTTCCAAACGGAGATTTTAAATTCATAAATTACCTCAATTGAAAACAAATACAATCAAACTTGGACTGAAAGAAAATTGGAAACAATTTACTATTTTGGTTATTGTCAATGCCTTTGTCGGCGGGATGATAGGAATGGAACGAACCATTATTCCAAAATTTGCTGAGATTGAATTTGGCATTGCTTCAAAAACGGCTATTCTCTCTTTCATCATTGCCTTTGGAATTACAAAAGCCATTACCAATTATTTTACGGGCAAACTGGCGAACCGTTTCGGAAGAAAAAATTTGCTTTTATTCGGTTGGATTCTAGCCATTCCAATTCCTTTTATTTTAATTTATGCAGAATCTTGGAACTGGGTGATTTTTGCCAATATTTTATTGGGAATTAGTCAAGGACTTACCTGGAGCAGTACAGTGGTGATGAAAATTGATTTGGTTGGAGAAAAAGACCGTGGACTTGCGATGGGACTCAACGAGTTTGCCGGTTATTTTGCCGTTGGATTAGTTGCTTTTCTGTCAGGCTATATTGCACAAAAATATGGCATTACGCCCTACCCTTTTTACTTGGGAATTGGGATTTCGATAATTGGTTTTTTATTGACTTTGTTTTTTGTGAAAGACACCAGAGTATTTGTTCAAAAAGAAAACACAACGAATAAAACTGAAAAATTAGATAATATTTTTCTCGAAACCACTTTCAAAAACAAAACATTAAGCACCATAACACAAGCAGGATTAGTCAATAACCTGAATGACGGCATGATTTGGGGACTTTTACCTATTGTGTTGCTTTCTTTGAATTATGATTCACAGAATATTGGAATTATAACCGCCATTTATCCTACTGTTTGGGGTTTTGGACAATTGGTAACCGGAAAAATGTCTGATGTTTATTCGAAAAAAAAGATGTTGTTTTGGGGAATGTTACTTCAGGGAATAGCGATACTTTTTATTCCTTTTGCTGCAGCATTCTATCAGTTGGCCGCAATTTCAGCATTTTTGGGTTTAGGAACGGCGTTAGTCTACCCCACCTTTTTATCTGCCATCGCACAAGCTACAACTCCACATCAAAGAGCTGAAAGCATTGGCACATTCAGACTTTGGAGGGATTTAGGATATGCGATAGGCGCCATTATTTCAGGAATAACAGCCGATTTATTTGGTGTAAATTATGCCATTGTTCTAATCGGTGTCATCACCATTGTATCATCACTAATTATTGAAATCCGAATGCCGAAAGACTCTTTATAAAAAACAACCCGCTAATTTTAATCTAAAATCATCTCTTTTTAGAGAATAATAATTAAAAAAATGGAGCCAAAAAAATCAAAAAAATCGACTGTTCAAAATATTGTTTTTATCGTATTAATAGCACTACTTCTGTTCAGTCCGTTGGGCACTTTTGTAAAAGTAGAACTGAATCGATTAATTGCTTTTTCGCCTAAAACAATTGCCGTTATGGATCAAAAAGAACTGTCAACTTATCAATGGCAATTAAAAGACGCCACCGGAAAGACGGTGTCATTGGACGCATACAAAGGTAAAATAGTATTCATTAATTTCTGGGCCACCTGGTGTCCCCCTTGTATTGCCGAAATGCCAAGCATTCAAAAATTATATGTTGATTATCAAGACAAAATAGTCTTTTTGTTTGTGACAACGGATTCCTTCGAAAAGGCAAATGCTTTTATGATTAAAGAAAATCTGACGCTTCCTGTGTATCAATCGGTAACCAATCCTCCATTAGAAATGGAATCAGCGACAATTCCGGCAACCTATATTATTAATCAATCAGGAAATGTAATCGTAGCCAAAATTGGAACAGCAAATTGGAATAGTGATTCGTTCCGAGAAATGCTAGACGAGTTATTAAAAAAATAAAATTATTGTCATTTTTTACTTTTTTTTTCTTGTGTGACAAAAGTAACACAACTACTCATTTATAAATATAACCTTTGTTGTAATAAAAAATAAATATGGAAATTTTAGAATTAATCAAAGAACCTTGGCCTTGGTACATCGCAGGTCCATTAGTTGGACTTACGGTTCCGGCTTTGTTAATCATTGGAAACAAATCATTTGGTATTAGCGCCTCTCTACGCCACACTTGCGCCATGTGCTTACCGGCAAATATTACGTTTTTCAAATATGACTGGAAAAAAGAAATTTGGAATATGTTTTTCGTTTTCGGTATTATATTAGGTGGTGTGATCGCGTACAGCTTTTTGTCAAATCCAAATCCAATTACTATTGATGGAAATCTAAAAACCGAATTGGCAGGCTACGGTATAACTGAAATTTATGGAATGTTGCCGGAACAATTGTTCTCGTGGGAAAGTTTATTTACACTCAAAGGCTTTTTTATGATGGTTATTGGTGGCTTTTTTATTGGTTTTGGTTCTCGCTATGCGGGAGGTTGCACCAGCGGTCACTCTATTTCCGGTTTGTCTAATTTACAAATGCCATCGCTTATAGCAACATGTTGTTTCTTCATTGGCGGATTGATTATGGCAAATGTTATTTTACCATTTATTCTTTCACTTTAAATTACAAATTATGAACATTAAAGATCAAAATACAGATTTCGAAACGCGTTCTTTAGATATGGTTTGTATCAACGAGAGCCAATTAGAACACAAATGGTATCACAATTTGAAATACTTAATCATAGGTGTTTTGTTTGGTATTGTATTTATAAAATCCGAGGTAATCAGCTGGTATCGCATCCAGGAAATGTTTCGTTTCCAATCTTTTCACATGTATGGCATCATAGGAAGTGCTGTAGTGGTGGGGATAATTTCCGTTTTCATGATAAAAAAATTCAATATTAAAACCATTCATGGCGAAAAAATTGAATTTCATGACAAAACTTTCAACAAGGGCCAAATTTATGGCGGCCTTATCTTTGGATTGGGTTGGGCAGTAACAGGAGCTTGTCCTGGACCATTATTTGCACAAATTGGAACGGGTGCCACAGTGATGATTGTTACTCTGTTTTTTGCAATAGTGGGAACTTGGGTATATGGTTATTTTAGAGACAAACTGCCTCATTAATACCCTATGAATCCAGAAAAACAAAATATCATTCCATTTAAATCGCTCGTAAAAAGGCTAATCTATCTGTTTATAACCATTATCTTCCTGGTAATGGTTTTCTTCGTCGGTTTGTTTTTCAATACCACAATTACCGCTTCGTTTCAAAATAATGATTCAAATCTCGATTCTCTTTATATCGATGCAAAGAAAAAAGTGATTTTGCAAAATGAAACGGCAAAATTCTGGAAACCGGCTGACATTGCTCTGATTAAAGATTCAACTTTAAAACAGGAAGTAGAATATGGCAAAGATCTAATTGCGCATACGGCAAAATATTTGGGTCCAAATGGCAGTGTCAAACCAATTACTAATGGAATGAATTGCAACAATTGCCATCTGGATGCCGGTACAAAGCCTTGGGGAAACAATTATGGTTCCGTATATTCGATGTATCCAAAAATGAGAGCCCGAAGCGGGCAAGTAGAAGATCTTTATAAAAGAGTCAACGATTGCATCGAGAGAAGTTTGAATGGTCAGCCTCTGGAAAGAGATGAAAAGGAAATGAAAGCCATGATCGCGTACATTGAATATATTGGCAGTAATGTACCTAAAGGGAAAGAATCGAATGCCTCGGGAATTTATGATCTGGAATATTTAAATCGTGCTGCCGATCCCCTAAAAGGAAGCGCATTGTATAATAAAAAATGTGCCAGTTGCCATCAAATGAATGGTCAGGGAATTTTGGCCGAAGATAAAAAGGAATACACCTATCCGCCACTTTGGGGCAAAAATTCATATAATAGCGGCGCAGGATTGTTTAGAATCAGTCGGTTTGCCGGCTATATAAAATACAATATGCCATTGGGTGCATCTTATGAAAGCCCTCAATTATCCGATGAAGAATCTTGGGATATTGCTGCTTATGTAGAAAATCTGGAAAGACCGTCGAAAGATTTAAGTCAAGACTGGCCCAATATTTCCAAAAAACCGGTGGATCATCCTTTTGGTCCATTTTCAGATTCATTTACGGAAACCCAACATAAATTTGGACCTTTCAAACCAATAAAAGCCGAAAAAACGAAAAACAAAAAAAACAATCTTAAAACTCTATTATGAAAAACCTAACGCTTTCATTTATCCTGGTAATTATCATGATTTCCATTGGCACATTGGCACAAAAAAAAGCGCAAAACCACAAAATCGTTTTTCAGTTTACCAATGCTACTGATACTTTGCAACAAAAAGCAATTGTAAACCAACTAAAAAATCTAACGACATATTGGCCAAATGCCAAATACGAAGTAGTAATTCACAGTATGGGTTTACCATTTGTAATGACTGCAAAATCAAAACAATTAGAATCCATAAAAGCGCTACGGGCAAAAGGAGTTCGTTTTTTAGTATGCGAAAACACCATGAAAAGTCAGAAAGTAACCAAAGACCAATTAATCTCCGAAGTAGAATATGTGCCGGTTGGAATTGCTGAAATTGTAGAAAAACAAGAGCAAGGCTGGAGCTATATAAAGGGAGGATTTTAAATACCAGTACCGATTATTTTTAGCAAAATAAAATGAACTACCGTATCAAAATCTGTTAAAAAACAAACCTAAAAACCTAAAAAAGATGAGCAATAACCGAAGAAATTTCCTGAAATCAGTAGGAACTTTAAGTCTAGGCGCAGTGATTATTTCACCTATTTCCGTTATTGCAAATACAACTGAGCCCACAGAAAAAAACTTGAATATAGCAATCGATGGTACTAAACCGCAAACAATTACTATTCTTCAAACCACTGATGTGCATTGTCAGATTCATCCGCATGATGAGTTATTTTGGGAAAATGGGAAAGCTGTTTTTAGAAAAACGGGCGGTTATGCCTACATGGCAACTTTACTGAAACAACTCAAAAAGAAAAACCCAAATACGTATACCATTGACACCGGCGACATGTTTCAAGGTAGCGAATTAAGCGTAGAAACTACCGGTGAAGCTTTTGTTCCCATTTTAAATGCATTGAATTACGACTTATATCTTCCCGGAAATTGGGAGGTGATTTATGGAAAAAGAAAGATGCAAACGTTATTAGGTTCCCTTGATGCACCAAAAATTTGTACCAATATGTATCATGACCTGGGCAATGGAAAACGTGGGGAACTTATTTTTCAACCGTATACTATTTGGCATGTTGCCGGAGCAAAAATTGGTTTTTTAGGATATACCGATCCATTAGTACCGCTAAGACAAAGTCCCAATTACAGCAAAGGTATTATCTATACTGATCCTGAAGAAAATCTGGCGCATTATGTGGATGTCCTTAGAAATCAGGAACAATGTAGCTATGTACTTATAATTGCACATTTAGGTTTATCGCAGCAAATAGCATTGGCAAACCGACCGGAATGTGAGGGTGTAAACTACATTTTGGGTGGCGACACACATGAAAGAGTGCGCAAACCAATTGTTTGTAAGTATTCAAAAGTGGTTGAACCGGGAGCTTTTGGTTCGTTTATTGGAAAATTAGATTTAACCATTCTCAACGGAAAAGTCATTGAGGACAATTATGAACTACTGGAAGTTGACTCTCCAAAAATAAAACCGGATGCAACAATAGAAAAATTATTAATAGAAAAAGAATTCGTTTATCAGGAACAAATTAATACCATTATTGGATACAGCACGATTCCTTTGTACCGCTATTTTGTAGTAGAAAATCCAATTGACACAATGATCCTGAATGCCTTACACTGGAAATTTCCAGATATTGATATTAATCTTTCGAATGGATTTCGCTTTTGTCCACCAAAAACAACACCGGATCAAACCGGAAACATTCCTATTACAAACGGATTTATCTTTGATATGTTACCAGTTGACAGCACAGTAAGAACAGCCAAAGTTACCGGAAAGCAATTGAAAAACTGGCTGGAAAAAGAATTAAACAATGTTTTTGCTGATGACGCTTCTAAACGCTTTGGTGGATGGGTAGTTAAGTTCAAAGGAATGGAAGTCCGCTTTAATGCTTTTGCCGAAATGGACAAAAGAGTTCAAAGTATTACGATGAAAAATACGCCATTAGATCCTGATAAATTGTATTCAATCATGGCCTGTGAGCGTGACGGAGATCCTGTGGACATGCTTTGCAGGATGAAAGGCGTCATGGATGCTAAAAACACTAATGAAACCTTGCATTCGGTGATGAGAGATTATTTAAAACAAAATTCTCCTGTTACACCTACACCGCAAAAAAACGCAATAATTCTTGATGCTCCTGAAACACTCTTAACTCAAGTTACCGGTGTTGATTATACTTTCAGATAATAATTAAGTCGTAAAGTCAAAAGTCATAAAGTCGAATGTTTAAACATTCGGCTTTATTTTTTGAGCCAATGTGATAAAAGTTACCTCCCATTTATAGGACTCCGATTATTTTTGTAAAAAAATTAAAGACTTACAAATGAAATCTTTTTTCGCTATATTAATCTCAACTTTTTTACTTTTAATTAGTTTCCATTCCTCGGCACAATATCAGGAAGTTTCGAATAAGCCAGCCGTTTGGAAAGAGAAAAATAATAAAAAAATTGATTCCACCTCGATTTTAAATGCTTTCAAAAACGGAAACTTCATCGGCCATTTTCGCTATTTTTTTATGAGTACCAACAATGAAAGTGGCTTATCTGATTATTATGCCAATGCTGTTGGTGGCGGTGTAAAGTTTGAAACGGCTAAATTTCATAATTTTCAATTTGGGGTCAGTGGCTATTACATTTATGATATCGGTTCTTCTGATTTTTCTAAAAAAGATCCGGTAACAAATTTATCCAATAGATATGAAGTAGCGCTTTTTGATTTTCAAAACGTATCAAGTAAAGACAATTTAAGCCGGTTAGAAGAATTATTTTTAAAATACAACTACAAAAATTCTAATGTAACCCTTGGAAAACAACTACTGAATACGTCGTTCATAAATCTGCAGGACGGCAGAATGCGGCCTACTGAAGTCGATGGAATATGGATCGATTTTAATGAACTCAAAAAAACTAAAATAAATGTAGGGTACCTATACGGAATTTCGCCACGAAGTACCATGAAATATTTCAGAATTGCAGAATCCATAGGGATTTACCCAACTGGCGTGAATCCCGATGGAACAAAATCCGATTATGCAGGGAATCTAGACAGTAACGGAATTTATATTGTAGGCATACAAAATGAATCGATAAAGAATTTAAAAACACTTATATGGAACCAATATGCTGAGAATATATTCAATTCGGCGCTATTGCAAATGGACTACAAATACAATTTAAATCCAAACTCGAAACTGCTTTTTGGTTTTCAGACGATTTACCAAAATGCCTTGAATTTCGGCGGAAATAAAAATCCACGCAAAACCTATTTTGAAAAAAATGGCAATTCACAAACTTTTGGTGGAAGATTAGGCTGGCAGAATAAAAAAATAGAAATTACTTTAAATTACAATCGAATAACTGCTAAAGGAAGGTATTTAATGCCACGAGAATGGGGACGAGACCCGTTTTACACCTTTATGGCCAGAGAACGGAATGAAGGTTTTGGAGATGTGCATGCGGTAATGACCAAAATACAATATACGAATCCTAAAAAAACATTCAAATCGCATTTGGCTGTAGGTTATTTTGATTTGCCAGACGTAAAAAACGTTTCCTTAAATAAATACGAATTGCCTTCTTATGTGCAGACCAATGCTGATGTTCGCTACCAATTTCAGGGGATGTTAAAAGGGTTTGATGCGCAATTATTGTATGTACACAAGTTCAATGCGGGTGAAACCTATGCTAACAAAAATTATATTTTAAATAAAACGAATATGAGTACTATTAGTTTTATACTCAATTTCAATTTTTAAAATATGGCTTTTTTTTTTAATCCAAATAATAAAATTTCATGATCAGATAGTGCAGCACTAAATACAGTAAAGTTCCCACTATGATTAATGTAACTAGACAACTGATCAAATTGAGTACAACATTAGGGATAAACTTCAGTCTGGGATGCGTGATTATGGGTTCCCTATGAAGTTTTTTGTGAATACTTTCCTTTGCTATTTTGATTTTCTTTTTGATGGTCAATAGTTTTTTTAAAACAACAGTCGCGAATAATTCTTGTTGTTTTTGGTTCCGTAATTACAGTATTCTAAAGTACATAATAAATTCAACATAAATAACGCATCAAACCAAAAAAGAGTATTGCAATTCAAAATACTCCTCTAATTGTTAGTCTTACAAAATCAGTGTAGATCAAACCTCTTTTATATTATGACACGGTTTACATTGGCCTGTTTATATCTCTTTGTTGTTTCCTTTATTTTTCAAGAATATCACTTCAATTATTTTACTGGTCATTGATGCCTTTATTTGGAGTCGATTAGACAATACTTCAATTATGTTTTTTTCTTCCTTCTCCAATTTTCCATCCGCAAGTAGTACTTCTAATGCAAGTGCAAAAACGGTTTCTTTATCTTCTTTCTGGATCCATTCACAACAGGCAGAAAGATATTTTAATTGCCCCATTTCAATTCTTAAAGTATAGGATTTTGCATAAAGAGGCGCAATATCGATTCCTATAAATTGTTCTTTAGAATGCAATACTCTTGATAATGCTGCTGTTTCCGAATCAGTAATTTGATTGTCCGCAGAAATGCAAGAATATAAAATTCCAACCCAAGCTTCATGAGCTGATACTATCGGATTTTGATCCTTACTTTTTTTATCGTCAAATAAACTCATTTTTTTGTTTTTTGGATTAAAGTTACAGCTAACAGCACCAAGGATGGCTTAGTTTGGGATTAAATTATCATTTATTTTTTAGTTCGCACTAAATTTATCAGTATAAGAAGTATTATGTCAATGCTGAGATATTCCATAACCACCTTTGCTATTCCATTTCCTTTATTTAAACATAAATCAGAACACTAGTGTCCACTTAAAATAAGTTAAAAACCAGCTGGTTAGTATTATGTTCATTGACATTATTGTAATCTGATT
>NZ_RYDJ01000140.1:0-1294 GCF_003970355.1 Flavobacterium bomense
AAGACCATTTCGGTTTCGTTGTTGATATTGATTTTTGAGAAAGGCTTTTCGGTTGCTTTTTGCTCTGGATATAATTCAAAATGTGCAAAAGGCAAAGCCAAGGCTTGTGGACGTCTTATTTTAGTATTGAAAACGGCCCAGAAAGTTTCGCAACCCACTATTTTCTTGTCATTTACATACAATTCCAAAGCTCGAACCGAACGAGAATTTTCGAGTGTATTAATCCAAGTTTTTACCGTTACAACGTCTTTCCATTTGGGTAATTCGTTGATTTCAACCCGCATTCTACTCAAAACCCAAGCCTGATTGAATTCCTGCATATCCGAAAAACTAATTCCTCCAAGTTCAGAATGAGCTGCAGCAGTCAATTGTAAAATGTTGCATAAATCGGTATATTTTAAAAATCCATTAGGAAGACATTGAGTGAAATTAATTTCCCAATCTTTGCTAAATATAGACGTGAAGTCTTGTGAAATGGGCATTGTGAGGGAAGAGTTTAGAAGTTAGAAATTAGAGATTAGAATTAGAGGTTAGAAATTAGTATTTAGAATTTTTATATTCCATTGCCGTTGATATTGTCATTGATATTGCCATTGATATTGTCATTGATATTTTTTATAATTTCTTTTCTATCCATCAAATAATCAAACCATTTTGTGTTTCCGTTTCTTTTGAACCAAGTGAGTTGTCTTTTGGCAAATCGTCGGGTGTTTTTCTTGATTTCTTCGATGGCAAATTCCAAGGAGATTTCGCCTTCAAAATAACTGAATAATTCTCTGTAACCAACGGTTTGCAGTGCGTTCAAGTCTTTTTGTGGAAATAAAATTTCGGCTTCGGCCAATAAACCTTCGGTCATCATTATGTCAACTCGCTGGTTAATTCTATCGTAAATCAGGCTTCTTTCAGCTTCTAAACCAATAAGGATAGGAGTGAAGTTGCGAGTGTTTTTCTTTTGGTTTAAAAAGGAAGAATAAGGTTTTCCAGAACCAATGCAAACTTCCAAGGCACGCATCATTCGTTGTGGATTTTCTTTGGCCACGACTTCAAAATAATTGGGATCGCGTTTTTCTAATTCGGTTTGCAAATATTCGATTCCTAATTTTTCATAATTAGGAGTGACTTCACCCCGAACAGAAGTTTCAATTTCGGGAAAATCGTCAAAACCTTTTAAAATAGCGTCAACGTATAAACCGGAACCGCCAACCAGAACAACATAATCATTGGTTAAAAATAAATCATCGAGTTTGGCAATGGCTTCTTTTTCGAAATCGCCTACGGTATAATTTTCGAAAAT
>NZ_RYDJ01000141.1:0-635 GCF_003970355.1 Flavobacterium bomense
ATGCTGCCAGCATAAAACTAAACCAGAACTTAGAAGCAATGAAACATAATTTTTTACTTCGTGGTTATTTCAGAAAACAAGAAAGAGAGAAAGCAAAAGCGGCAAAGGCAGAAGAAAATAAAAAGTAAATTTCTAAACTAGATACTTTTCAAAGCAATAATCAACAAATCAATATCTTCTTTAGTATTGCAATGGCTGAAAGAAATACGCAAACTTGGTTTCTTTAAGTCTTAGTTCGAAAGCATTTCGGCCAAAACGTGAGAAGGTCTTATACTTCCGGATTGACAGGCGCTTCCCCGAGAAACTGCAATTCCTTTCATATCCAAAGGAAACAAAATCATCGCCGTTTTGTCAGCTGGAAAAGGCAGCAATACATTTAAAATAGTATAAATCCCATCCGATGTTCCGTTGATTTGGAAAGCTGGGAAATGAATTTCAAATTGAGAAATCAAATAATTTTTCAATTCCTGAATGTGAATTCTTTCGGCTTCTAAATTAGCATAGGAAAGTTCCAAAGCCTTTGCCATTCCTGCTATTTGATGTACGGCTTCGGTTCCAGGACGCAAACCTTTTTCCTGTTCGCCACCGAAAAACAAGGGTTGTAATCCTGAATTTTTCTTGATAAAGGCAAAACC
>NZ_RYDJ01000141.1:645-1285 GCF_003970355.1 Flavobacterium bomense
CCAATTCCTTTTGGACCGTGAAATTTATGCGCACTGGCTACCATAAAATCAATTGGAATAGATTTTAAATCAATTTCCAACTTGCCAACAGATTGCACCATATCCGAATGAAAAAGGGCGTTGTGTTGCTCGCAAATTCGGCCTACTTTTTCAACATTTAAAACAGTTCCAATTTCGTTATTCACTTGCATTAAACTCACTACCGTTTTTATATCTTGGGAAAGCAAATCTACTAAATCAGTAATGTCAATTTCACCATTGCGTTTGACTGCTACATAATCTACCTGGATTCCAAATTCATTTTGTAAACGTTCAACAGTATGTAAAACAGCGTGATGCTCTATTTTACTTAAAATTATTCTTTTAACTTGTAAATCCTTAACTGCGGAGCGAAGTATCCAATTATTGGCTTCGGTTCCACAAGAAGTGAAGATGATTTCTGGTGCAGAAGCATTCAAATACTTGGCAATTGACTTTCTGGAAAGCTCCAAAACACTTTTGGCATTTCGCCCAAAACTGTGCGTTGACGATGGATTTCCAAAATCTTCCGTCAATACTTTTGTCATTTCTTGAATGACTTCGGGACGCAGTTGGGTAGTTGAAGCGTTATCGAGATATACTTTTTTCATTGGCACAAAGT
>NZ_RYDJ01000142.1:0-1283 GCF_003970355.1 Flavobacterium bomense
AGTTTTGTTTTTAGTCAAAAACTAGCATTGTAAAATTTCTAGTTGTGTAATTGAACGGGAACTTAATAATATTATTTATGCGATTGGTGGATGTTTGCTTGCTGCAATTGGTATTATCCATCCTGCTTGACTAAAACCAACAAGACCTACAGGAATATTTTTATTCTGTTGGTGAAGTAAGTTTACAGCATTGCTTGCATCTTTCGCCAATAGATTGAGATTAGTTGAATCAATATTATTTGTACCTATTTCAGGTCCATTATATACTCCACCTGATTTTCCAACTCCACGTTTGTCGTATGTTAAAACACAAATACCGTTTTTTGCCAAAAGTTTTGCAAATTCGTTCATTCGAGTTTCCTGACCTGAACCGTGAACAATTACTACTGCTACTTTGAAATTTTTAGGTTTATAGACTGTTCCGTCGAGAATTACTCCTTCACTCTTAAATGTCACATTCTCTATTTTTATTGAGTCTGACGTTTGAGCATCTATTTGATTTAAAGGTGACATTATAATTAACATAAAAAGAAAAATTTCAAAAAGAATTGAAAAATTATTGAATACTTTAACCGTTTCTAAGTCAATCGAAATATGTTTTTTCTTAATCATAATATGTTTTTATAATTTTTTTTAGCATTTTCGGTGGCATTGCCTACAACGTCAGACTGTGAAAAAACGTGCACAATCCTTGCAACAAATATACTAAAATACTTGTAAGAAAAATAAATATTTTGTGCTTTTAGTGATACAACACTCCCGAAGCTTCGGGACAAGGAATATCTTGTAATTAACTCCAGGTTAGCTGTCTAGAAGACACCATCAGCCAGGAGTATTAATTTAGGTAGGTACTCGTCACAGACGAGCACCAGTTGGGGTCATTGTTCGTTATTCGCACGCAACGGAGCTCTAACTGTTATGCATTCGCTTTTTTTTTAATCGTTAATTCTATTTTTAACGTCCATTTTTTCGTGTAAGATTCTTATAACTTCCATTTCAGGATTTTCAACTCGTTTACAAAATATTAAATGTGATTTCACCTTTGAATATCGATAATCGTTTCGAATAATCCCGAAATCTTTGGTTGTTTCAAAATTTTCCGAAACAAATTCTATTTCGTCCATTATCAAATTATAATATCGGTTCGCTTGTTCAACTGACCAATTTTCAGCCGTATAAATCCAAATATTATTCAAATCTTCTAACGCTTTTTCACTTATAATATATTCCGCCATTACTTTTGGAAATTTTCATCCAACCGTTTCAGATTTTCTGCTCGGTTA
>NZ_RYDJ01000143.1:0-1266 GCF_003970355.1 Flavobacterium bomense
ACTGTTTTAGAGAATACATTGCCTGTTGGAAAGCCAAAATGGTTGAGAGTGAAACTCCCAATCGGTCAAAAATATACCGAACTTCGTGGTTTAGTTGACAAATACAAATTGAACACCATTTGTACTTCGGGAAGTTGCCCGAATATGGGCGAATGCTGGGGCGAAGGAACGGCAACGTTTATGATTCTAGGAAATATTTGCACGCGTTCTTGTGGATTTTGCGGCGTAAAAACCGGAAGACCTGAAACCGTAGATTGGGATGAACCTGAAAAAGTGGCGCGTTCTATAAAAATAATGAACATCAAACACGCTGTAATCACTAGCGTGGACAGAGACGATTTGAAAGATGGCGGTTCCATAATTTGGATAGAAACTATAAAAGCCATTCGCAGAATGAACCCAAACACGACATTGGAAACCCTAATTCCTGATTTTCAAGGTATCGAAAGAAACATAGACAGAATCGTGGAAGCCAATCCTGAGGTGGTTTCACATAACGTGGAAACCGTTCGAAGATTGACACGTGAAGTAAGAATTCAAGCTAAATACGACCGAAGTCTGGAAGTTTTGAAATACTTGAAAGAACAAGGAATCAACAGAACCAAATCTGGAATTATGCTGGGTCTTGGCGAATTGGAAGAGGAAGTTTTTCAAACAATGCAAGATTTAAGAAACGCCAATGTGGATATCGTAACCATTGGTCAATACTTGCAACCAAGCAAAAAGCATTTACCTGTAAAAGAATTTATCACGCCGGAACAATTCGCCAAATATGAAAAATTTGGTTTGGAATTAGGTTTCCGTCACGTAGAAAGCGGCCCGTTGGTGCGTTCTTCTTATAAAGCCCAAAAACATATTCTTTAAAAATTGTTTCAAGTTTCAGGTTTAAAGTTGCGCTACTTGAAACTTTAAACCTGAAACTTTAAACAAAAAAAAATTGAAAACAAGAATTGCCATAAACGGTTTTGGACGCATTGGACGAAATTTATTTCGCTTGCTTTTGAATCATCCCACCATCGAAGTTGTTGCCATTAACGATATTGCCGACACCAAAACGATGGCGCATTTAATCAAATACGACAGCATTCACGGGGTTTTACCTGATGAAGTTTCGTCTGATGAAAAAGGAATTATTGTTGATGGGAAACATTTTTTGTTTTTTCACGAGAAAAGCATTTTAAATCTCGATTGGAAATCCATAAATATTGATGTTGTGGTTGAAAGTACTGGAAAATATAGCACTTTCGACGAAATCAACGCTCATAT
>NZ_RYDJ01000144.1:0-1266 GCF_003970355.1 Flavobacterium bomense
TGCAGGGTTTTGGTCTCATGATTGGCAAAATAAAACCCAACCCAATTGTAGTAATCGATGCTGTTACTGAGAAGTTCACATGTTTTCAACAGTTTTTCTTCTCTAGATATGTTGGAATTAGAAATAATATCGGTTACTTTTGGTTTTAATTCTTCGAAAGTCATAATCATTTATTTTTTGTAAAAGTATTTAAATACGGCTGTTTAATTTTATATAAATTTGTTAAAAAGTTAATTTTGAAAAAATATTTTATTCTTTACAAACCGTTTTTGCTGTTTTTAGGCAAATTTTTATTGACTTACTTACTCTTGACATTTGTTTATCAAATTTATCTTGGACAATTTGATGTGAAAAAAAATGAAGCGGATAGTTTTACAAAACTAGTTGCACAACAAACAGAGGATGTGTTGCTTTTCTTTAATTGTGATGTCAAAACCGCCCCAAATTCAAAAGAACCTGCAGTAAATTTATATTTCAATCAAAAATCAATGGCTCGAATAATAGAAGGCTGTAACGCTTTGAGCGTAATTATCTTATTTATTTCATTCATAATCGCTTTTTCGGGAAAAATAAAACCAACCATTTTATATATCATTGGCGGAAGCATTCTCATTCATATTCTAAACGTTTTTAGAATTGCACTTTTGTGTGTTTTGATGTATTATTATCCTGAACAGCAACATTTTTTGCACGGCGTTTTGTTTCCATTGTTTATTTATGGAGTAGTTTTTGTGTTGTGGATTATTTGGGTCAATAAATTTTCAAAATATGCTAAAAAAACTATTCAATCATAAAGTAAGAATTGCACTTGCAATGTTATTTGTCGTGGCTTTGGTTCTAATTCGAGCCTACGAAGACAGCTTGTTTTATGATCCTTTTCTAGATTATTTCAAGGGTGATTATTTCAATTTACCCATTCCAGAAATTGATAATCTCCAATTATTTGGCGGTTTATTTTTTAGATATTTTCTAAACACAAGCCTTTCATTAGCCATAATTTATGTTTTATTCAAAGACATCGACGCCATAAAATTTGCTTCTTTTTTGTATTTTATTTTTTTTGTGATTCTAGTCGCTGCTTTCTTTTTCATTCTTTTAAAAAATGGAGACACCAACAAAATGGGCCTCTTCTATGTTAGACGATTTCTAATTCAACCTATATTTTTGCTTTTATTTCTTCCTGCATTGTATTATCAAAAACAAAAACAGTAAGGTTTTGAGTTTCTCTAAAAACTTCTAATAATTTAGAGTTATATTTCGTTATAT
>NZ_RYDJ01000145.1:0-1265 GCF_003970355.1 Flavobacterium bomense
GTCAAAATGGAGGGAACGGATTCGTATTTCAACGCTTTTCAAAAACACCTTTTCAAGAATGGTATCAATATGAGTTTAGACAAAAACAAATCATTGGTAAAACGCTATTTGGCAGCAGAATTTGCCCGTCAATTATTCAATGAAGGTAAATTTTATGAAATTGTGTTGAAAGAGGATACGATGATTGATGCGGTTTTGAAATAGACTAATTCGAAATCGATTCAGATTTGATGTTAAATTTAAGAATGTAACGAGATTATATTAGAAAAAACATGAAAAAAATTATATTTTTATTGTTATTGACCACTTCATTTTTTGTGAGTGCGCAACAGCAATATGCTATCGAGAAAGACATACATTATTACCCCGATGCTATTAATAAAAGTGATAAATACATCGATTCTCAGTGTTCTTTGGATATTTATTATCCTAAAAAATCTAAAAACTTTGCCACAATTATTTGGTTTCATGGAGGCGGACTTTCTGGAGGGAATAAAGAAATTCCGAATGCTTTACTAGAAAAAGGTTTTGCCGTAATTGGGGTTGGCTACAGGCTTTCGCCAAAAGTAAAAGCGCCTGCATACATAGAAGATGCTGCTGCTGCAATTGCTTGGACTTTTCAACATATTGATAATTATGGTGGTAGATCCGATATGATTTTTTTGTCGGGACATTCCGCAGGAGGTTATTTAACAATGATGGTGGGGCTTGATAAAAAGTATTTGGCTAAACATGAAATTGATGCCAACAGCATTGCTGGAAATATTCCGTTTAGCGGACATACTATAACGCATTTTACCATTAGAAAAGAAATGGGGATGAACGAAATACAGCCTTTGATAGACGAATATGCACCACTTTATTTTGTTCGTCCAGATGCTCCGCCTTTGGTTCTTATTACTGGAGATCCCGAAATGGAATTGCTCGGACGTTATGAAGAAAACGCCTATATGTGGAGGATGATGAAACTAGCTGGACATAAACGCACCACAATATATAAACTTGAGGGTTTTAATCATGGAGCTATGGCTGAGCCCGCTTTTCCATTATTAATAAAAGAAGTTAATATAATAAAAAAGGAAATTTCAGAAAAAAAAGAGGAGAATTAATAGAGGATAAATTTTCTTTTTCTACAGAATTACTTCTTAATACTATCATGAACTTGCGTTTGCATTCCTCCATTCCATAAAGTCAGAATATCGGTTGCAACAGCAGCCCCACTTCCTGCAGCAATGGCTACTTGGCTTCTCGAACCCGCTAATGTT
>NZ_RYDJ01000146.1:0-1261 GCF_003970355.1 Flavobacterium bomense
TGGATATGCAAATAAAAACTGCACATTAAGTTAAGCTACATTTTTGTAATTAATTTGATTGTTAAATTCTTCAATAGTTGCATAATTTAAAGCAGAATGTCTCCTTTTTCTGTTGTACCAAATTTCAATGTATTCAAAGATTTCCAGTTTCATTTGTTCTTTTGAAATCAGTTTGTTTCCATAAATCAATTCCGTTTTCAAGGATTTAAAAAAGCTTTCCGCTACTGCATTATCCCAACAATTTCCTTTGCGACTCATACTGCGGGTTATTTTTTTATAGGAATCAAGAACATTTACAAACTTTTTGCTAGCATATTGAACACCTCTGTCGGAATGAAAAATCAAACCTTCCTCAATATTTCGGTTTTTAACGGCCATTTTCCAAGCTCCAAGCGTAGTTTCATCTGTACTCATTCCATCGCTCAAACTCCAACCTATAATTTTTCGGTCGTATAAATCCATAATAGTTGTCAGGTATACAAATCCCTCTTTAGTTTGAATATAGGTGATATCAGAAACCCAAACTTTTGAAGGCATTTTGACAACAAACTCCCTATTTAATATATTTTCGACGATTAAGTAATTATGATTTGAGTTGGTCGTCACTTTGAATTTCTTGCTTAATTTACTTCGCAAGCCTAACTGTTTCATATATTTTGCTACAGTAATTCTTGAAATTTTATAACCAATACTCAGAAGTTCTAATGTTATTCTAGGACTTCCATATCTTTGCTTGGCTGCAAAATAAATCAATGTTATCTGTTCTTTTATGGTAATTTTTAGTTGTTGTCTTGCTGTGATTGCTTGTTTTTTCCATCGGTAATAACTTCCGCTGCTCACTTGTAGAACTTTGCACATTTTTTCAATCGGGAATAGTTGTTCATTGCTTTTTATGAAACTATAAATCATCGACCGCTCTTGGAAAAAATGCCGATTGCTTTTTTTAATATATCACGTTCTAACTCGGCATCTTTGAGTCTTTTCTCCAGTTCGTGGATTTTTTCTTGCTCGGGAGTGAGTTTTAAATTTCCTTTCCCAGGAAAACTTCCTTCTCCAAATTCCTCAAACTCTTTACGCCATTTATACAACTGTGGTGCTGTGACTCCCAATTCTCTGGCGAGTTCTGATACATTTGTTCTATCATAACTCAATTGAACGGCTTTTTCTTTAAAAGCTTTATCATAAATTTTGCGGACTTGTTTCATAGGCTAAAATTAAGATTATTTCTTAACTTAATGTGATGGCTAAGTTAGCATGTCCA
>NZ_RYDJ01000147.1:0-1259 GCF_003970355.1 Flavobacterium bomense
CTATTCTTTTTTTGTTGCTCTTTCTAATTTGTCATTAATGGTTTTGCCCAAACCTTCGTCTGGCAATCTTTCTGCTATAATTACATCTAGTTTGTTTTGGTCTAAACGATGCATTGCGGCGTATAAATTTTTAGCGGCTTCATTAAAATTTCCAGATTTTGATAGTATTTCTTGATGAATAATGCTTTTATTTTGAACAGTATTTTTAAAAAGCAGCAATCCTATTTTTTTTCCTTCAAAACATTTTAATAATTCAGAAATGTTATTGGTAAGGTAAGTATCAGTCTTTGGCGCATAATGTCGCGAGAGCATACCTGGCGCGTTTGGTGATGTATCGCTATTTGTTGTAATGCCTAATTTCCCCACAATATTTTCTATTTCCTCCAAAGAAATTGATCCGTGTCTGTACAATACGGGCTGGTTATTTTCAAATCCAATAATAGTAGATTCTAAACCTTTTTCGCATTCCCCTCCGTCTAAAATAACATTCAGTTCCTCACCAAAATAATTGTAAACGTGTTCCGCATTTGTTGGACTTATGGACCCAAAAGGGTTTGCGCTTGGGGCTGCTAAAGGGAAATCAAGTTGATCTAATAAAGCCAATGCTACTGGATGATTAGGCACTCTTATGGCAACGGTTTCTTTTCCTGCAGTTACTAAATCTGAAATATGGGGTTGTTTTTTTAGGACTAATGTTAATGGACCTGGCCAAAAGGTAGTAGCAAGAATCAACGCACTTTCAGGAATTTCTAAAGCAACATCGCTAATACAAGACGCTGACTTAAGATGAATAATTAAAGGGTTATAAAATGGTCTTTTTTTTAGTTCAAATATCTTTTTTATTGCTGTTTCATTATAAGCATTTCCTGCTAGACCATATACTGTTTCGGTAGGAATTGCTATCAACTCATTTTTCAGAAGTATTTCTTTTGCTTTATTTATATCAGTTGTTATCATTGTTTTTTATGGGTTACAAATATCACAGTACATCGGGTCCTCTGTCTGTTTTCCATTTGGGTATTTTTCTTCTTTTTTATAACTACATTTTTGGCAAGAATAGATGTGGCTTAAAGTGGAGCGAGTAGGAAAATGGCATTGCTGGCAGGGAAGTCCTTCTCGTCTATCAATAATTCCAAATCCCGGTGTTCTGCATTTTGGACATAGTGATTTTATTTTGTCAACTAATTTGAAGGCAGCTTTTTCAATCACCTTCATCCTTGTTGGATTGTACATAGCTCGCATATCTGTTTCTATATAAG
>NZ_RYDJ01000148.1:0-1258 GCF_003970355.1 Flavobacterium bomense
TTTTCTTGATTTCAAAATTACACCTTTTCTAATTACAAAACGGCTTTCCAAATAGGGATCGGATTGTCACTTATTTAAATTCATGTGCAACTAAAAAACACTAAAACAAGAATTTATTTATCTCATTTCCACTCCGGAAATTGAGTAGTATTTAAATCGAGAGTTGCTATGGTTTGCATGTCAGACTCTGCAAGTTCAAAATCGAAAATATTCAGATTTTCAATCATGTGTGCTTTTTGGGAAGATCTTGGGATAGTAACAACTCCCCGTTGATAGTGCCATCTTAAGCAAACTTGAGCAATGCTCTTTTGATACTTTTTGCCGATAGCAGCTAGTATTGGGTTGCTAAAAATTCCACCACGACCAGCTGCCAGAGGAGACCAAGCTTCTATTTGGGTCGCTGAACCCTTCAATAAAGGATATAAATCTTTCTCCTGAAAGAAAACATTGGTCTCAATTTGATTGATTGCGGGTGCAATTTTGGCATATGACAACAACTCCTTCATTTGCTCAGGGTCAAAATTGCTCACACCAATAGCTCTAATTTTACCAGCTTTAACAAGTTCTTCCATTGCTAGCCAAGACCCTTTTACATCTCCTCTAGGTCTATGGATAAGATAAAGATCGAGATAATCTACACCCAATTTTTTTATAGAAGTTTCAAATGCTTTTTTAGTGTTTTCATAACCCGCAAAGTCAACCCAAAGTTTCGATGTTAAAAACAGTTCTTTTCTATCAATGCCACTTTGCCTGATTCCTTCTCCTACAGCTGCTTCATTTCCGTAAATATGAGCAGTGTCAATGAGGCGATATCCTACTGAAATGGCTTCGGAAACACTTCGAACACCTACAGCGTCAGCAAGGGTATTTGTACCAAATCCTAGTCTTGGCATTACCACACCGTTGTTGAGAGTCACAGTTGGAATTGACATTTTCTTTTGGTTTCCAGTATTGGCACCAAAAAGTGCTGAACTTCCCAAACCAATAAAAATTGTTGCAGCAGTAAATTTTGTGGTTACTTTTAAAAACTCCCGACGGTTTACCTCATTATTGTTTTTTTCCATAATTAGTTGTTCTTTTAGATTCGTTTTATCTATTAAATTTTTTGCTCTCGATAGTGGGCACAGTTTGCAAAACTGCGCTAGCGTTTATCAGGAGATTTATGTAAATCCGAGCTATCGGTTTCGTTTAAGCTGTGAAACTTTTTGCTCTTGATTGTGGGCACAGTTTGTAATACTGCGCTAGCGTGGTTGAGGGG
>NZ_RYDJ01000149.1:0-1257 GCF_003970355.1 Flavobacterium bomense
TTTCATTTTTATATTCAAGAAAGAATTTATTAGACGCTGTTGTTTTCAGTGGAGGCGAATGTGTGATGCATAAAAATATCATTCCGCTGATTTCCGAAGTTAAAAAAATGGGCTTTTTAGTCAAAATTGACACCAATGGCAGTTCGCCCGAAGTAATGCAAAAACTCATAAACAAAGACCTTATTGACTACATCGCATTAGATTATAAAGCCCCCAAATCGAAATTTGAAGCGATAACACAATCGGATTTATATGATCCTTTTGAAAAAACATTAGACCTCATTTTACAAGCCAAAATCCCTTGTGAAGTCAGAACCACCTACCATTCTGAATTACTTTTAGAGGACGATTTGGAAACTATGATTCAGTTTTTGCAAAACAAGAACTATTCAGGCAATTATTACATCCAATATTTCAAAAACAATGTGGAAACACTTTCAAAACTAGAACGGTCCAATAATAAAATTGATTGCGAAAAACTTTCCACACCAACTATAAAGGTTGTTTTAAGAGAATAAAACTAATTTCTAATATTTAATAAAATGTTTTCAAAAACCTGCGAATACGCGATTAGAGCTTGTATTTTCATAGCCACACAATCCTTTCATAACAAAAGGGTTACCGTTAAGAATATTTCCGAGAAGATTGATTCTCCCAAGTCCTTTACGGCCAAAATTCTCCAAATTTTAGCCAAAAATAATCTTGTTCATTCCGTTCAAGGAATAGGCGGTGGTTTTGAAATCCCAAAAGAGATTATGAATCATATCAAGCTTTCGCAAATTGTAATCGCCATTGATGGGGATTCCATTTTCACTTGCTGTGGTTTGGGATTGGGTAAATGCGCAGAAATTCATCATTGCTCAGTTCACGAAAAATTCAAAGAAATAAGAAGCGAAATAGTCGATATGCTCAACTATACAAATCTTGAAGAACTGGCTATAGACATTTCTTTGGGGGAATCATTTTTGAAGTGACAGTTACAATCTTATGTTTACGAAAGAAATAAAGCAAGAAAAAGCCTAAATAAAATGATCTAAAAAATTTTAACCGACGATAATTTCATCGAAAAAAAAAAGAAATTAACAAAGGTTCAAACTGATGATAGCGGTTGGTTTATTATTAAATAAAAATCTTGAAAAATAGAGTGAGGAATATCCTAATTCAGAATATCCCGGAGGTAGATTGCCACAATTAAGATTAATTGAGAAATTGCCATGGGGTTGAAAATACTGCTCGAACCGCTCCTTTTGCCAACTC